>JAGGXZ010000185.1 GCA_021162805.1 Candidatus Poribacteria bacterium | reverse complement strand
GTTTTCTCCCTATATCCTTCCCTGACCCTGGATATGAAGCTCTTCACTGAGCCTTCGGAGACCAGATTGACCGTACAGCCGCCGAATCCGGCGCCCGTCATCCTTGCCCCCAGCACCCCATCGACGCTTCTCGCCAGATCGACCATCGTGTCCAGTTCGAAACAGCTCACCTCGTATTCCTCCCTGAGCCCCTCATGCGAGAGGTTCATCAGCTCGCCGAACCTGTGTAGGTCTCCGGCCTTAAGCGCCTCGACGCTCGAGAGAACCCTTTCGTTTTCCCTGATAACATAGCCACATCTCCTCCTTATGAGGGGGGGAAGATCGTCGGCATATCTCTCGAACATCTCCGAGGTGAGGTCCCTCAGGGCTTTGATATGCGGATATCGCCTTTGCATTATCCTGACCCCCTCCTCGCATTCGGAGCGGCGGACGTTGTACTCCGATCCAGCCAGTTCCCTTTTGACCATCGTGTTACAGATGGCGATCCTATATCCGTTTAAGTTGAGAGGTATGAGCTCATACTCCAGGGATCGGCAGTCCAAGAAGAGGGCATGTCCACTCCGCCCGGCGGCCGATATGAACTGATCCATGATCCCACAGTTGACGCCGACGAACTGGTTTTCAGCCCTCTGGCATAATTTCGCCAAAACCGGTATGGGGATCTGAAGGTCGGAGGAGACCGCCAGGAAGGCCATGGCCGATGAGAGTTCGAAGGCAGCCGAAGAGCTCAAGCCGGCCCCTTGAGGGACATCGCCGCTGATGACCCCGTTCATCCCCCTCAGCCTGTATCCCTCCTCCTGAAGCACATATGCCACCCCTCTGGGATAGTTGCTCCACGGATGCTCCTCATCCCGCTCGATCCGATCTAGGCTAAACTCGACGGTTTGATCGAAGTCGAGCGATCTGAGCACAACCTTACGGTCATCCCTGCCCGAAGCGGCGATATAGATGCTCATCTCAAGTGCGACGGGGAGCACAAACCCATCGTTGTAGTCCGTGTGCTCTCCGATGAGATTTACCCTGCCCGGGGCTCGCGAGATCAATTCGGGATCGAATCCGAAGGTCTCCTTGAACTTTTCGATCAGACCGGTCCTATCGATCATTCCAGCTCCTCCTCCGAATGAGGCGGTTTCTCCCTCAGCTCAGCGGCCTTTTCCTCAGCGGCCGTGTCGTTTATGAAGCTGCCCGCGCCCGACTCACATCCCGCCAGATATTTGAGCTTATCCCTTGTCCGATGCGGCGGATAGAACTCTATGTGGAAATGGTAATGGTCATAGATTTCCCCCGTCGTGGGCTCCTGATGCATCACCATTATGTAGGGGAGGGAGAAGCCGAAGAGGTTGTCGAATTTCATAAGGATTACCTTCAGTATCCGGGCGAGCGACATCTGATGGGCGTCGTCGAACTGGGCTAGAGAGCGAAGATGCTCCTTGGGCATGATGTAGACCTCGTATGGGTATCTGGCAAAGAAGGGGATGAGGGCCACGAACAGGTCGTTTTCAAAGACGATCCTCCTCCCCTCTTCCATCTCACGCTCCAGGATCTCACAGAAGATGCATCTCCCGTGTTTTTCGTAGAACTTCAGGCTGGAGCTCAGCTCTCGCTCGATCTTAGGCGGGATATAGGGGAAGGCATAGATCTGGCCGTGTGGATGGTGGAGTGTGACCCCGATCACCTCCCCTTTATTTTCGAATATGAAGACATATTTGATGAAATCGAGCGAGCCGAGCTCCTCATATCTATCCTTCCATACCCTGACAAGGTTGTATATCTTCTGCGGGGGTTGATCCGTCAGGGTTCCCTCATGTTTAGGGGTATAAACCACAACTTCGCAGATTCCCTTTGCCGGGGCGACCTTATAGAGATCATCGCCCTCGAGGTCCGGCTCCGGCGGGTTGCGCATGAGGGAGGGAAACCGGTTTTCAAAGACCACGATGTCGAAATCATCAGGTATCTCCACCCCTCCTGGGCAAAGGGGACATTCCTCCCTACGCGGCATAAAGGTGCGTTTCTGCCTATGAGTTGAGACGATCACCCATTCCTCGAGAATCGGATGCCATCTGAGTTCGGACATGTTGACACCGCCGAGACGAAATTTTTCCGCCACTAATCTTAACACAGCCTTCCTCACACCGTCAAGGATTTGTAGTAGGGCTTTTCAATCAGGAAGCGAGGTGATTCAGGTGACAAACCAAGACCCGCTTCATGGGGGATTGCGATCAGATACAAGACTCTGAACACAAGACTCCAGATTGGTATGACGAATCAAGACCCAGAGGTTAGAAGTTGGTTGTGAGAATCTTGAGTCTAGGGTCTTGTGTCTGATGCCGGCCAAGATCCGCATCATAGGGGAGATATGACCTAGGCCGAGTCTCAAGTGTGCACTGAGATGGCTTACGCTGCCAGGGTCAGGATTCGGAGTCGGAAATGCTCAAAGTCACGATACCCATAGGCCTGTCGCAAATCAAGCGAAATTGTGATACAATTGTTTCGCATCTGGGAACTCGCCTCCTCTCGTGGTTTTGCAACCTAAAGAGAGTATAGGCGGTTCCCAGTTGCTTTTCAAGCTTGACCTTTTATCACAATTTATGGCGAAGAACCAACTTTTGTTGTATAATTGCGCCGATGAAAAAATATCTGACAGCACATAAAGAGGGGGTGAATCGATATGAAAATTCAAACCTGCCTTTTCATGGCGTTCCTCTTATTCGCCTTGCTTGAAGGGGTAAGCGCGCAGGTAAGGTGCGTCGGAGGGCCAGTTGTACTGCACTCCAACGTGGCATCCCAGTGGGGCGGGCATACGTTCAGCTACGTACTGCAAGGCCAGCGGCATGTTTTCTGGGCTGCCACCCTCAACGAGTGGGAAACAGCCGATAACGGCGAAAAGAGATTTCTTACTCAACTGGTAGGACAATTTCCCCTGCCGGGTACGGACGGTGTACCGGCAGTACATGCGTTCTCCATTAAGGAACCGGGGGCGTACGGGGGAAACGAGCCGCTGTTGATGCGCACGCCCGACGGGTACTTGCATGTTATTTTGGGCATCAACCACCACACAGACAATCCGCGCTATGGGTACGGGACGCTGCGGTACTATCGCAGCGCCCGGCCCGAGGACGTGACTGAGTGGGTCGAGCGGACCGAGTTAATCCCCCAAGTGCCGCCGTACAACCAGTTTCACCTGCGCATGAATGCAGCGGTGACAGCCGATGGACAGCGGGCAGCTCTCGTCATCCTGGCGATATCGGAAGACGGCAGCGTTCCGTTCAATACGCCGCTTATCTTCTACGGACACCGGCAGGGGCTAGACTTTCGCTTCGACAAACCGATCAAGTACCATGAGCCGTTCGCCTTCTTCTATCCCCTGGTTGCCGCGACCGAGGCCGGGGTAGTGGTGGTAGGCAACGTGTGGGATGTGCACGAACACGCGACAAGCCGGCTGATACACTTGGACTGGCAGGGCAATATATTGCATGAAGAGGAACTACCGGCTGATGCAGTGGATGGGCGTTATCTGTCATATGATATGCGCCCGGTGCGGCCGGGGGACTGGCAACACCTCCTCATCTACCACAACATGTCCCCCAAGGATGGCCCGTGGCGCCATGATTTCCTGGTATATGATCTTACAACCCGCAAGCTGAGGCTGGTAAACGAGGTGCCGACTGCCAGGGGGTACAGCAACGCCGGCAAGTGGCAGTACATCTCCCCCACGCGCTCGGTGTTCATAAACAATCCCTCAATGGGCAAGCTTCAGGCCTGGGAGGGGGACATCCTGGGGGGCGAGAAAGTGGTTGCTGAACCGGTTGCAGGGATGGACCCGCTGGAACTTGGCTACCAGGCAAGCAGTTATGTGATGACACCCAATCCGTGCCAGGGTTCGGTAACAGTGCCCGGCGTGATGTACGTGATGTCCGATGTATACAACCCGGAGAAGTTGCAGCAAGACCCAGGCCCTTGTTCCCTGCTGCTGTGGCGATTATCCACCGGCGAATAACAACCACAGCACATGCTCGGCGTGGCAACTTCAAGGAGGTAACAGCAAGGTGTCCAAACACAACAAAGTTCTGAGGATGAGACCAAAGTGAGAAGCTTCTCCTTCAGCTGAGCCTGGCTCATATCACCTTCTGCAGGCAGTATCTCTCTGATGAGAGGTATCCTCCTCCCTTCAACCTCTACCACCATCACAATAAGGCCAATTCCTATCCCCCTCATGGCTTTGTTTGCTATGTGATGGAAGAACTTGCCTATCTTCCCTTTCAGCTTTGGCCTGAAGAATGCTGTTATATCGGCAGCCGGGGGTGTGTATCCGCCATACCTCCTGACTTCCCAATCCCCCTGTGTGAGAAGGTAGTTTTGCCATGATTGGATCAGATTTTTCATCTTCCATGCCCCGCATCTAGGGGTTTTCAACGCTTTAGCGCAATCCCCGTAGCCGCAGGCTTTAGCCTGCGATTTAACGCACCCTAAAGGGTGCGGCTGCTTCAATGATTCCTCACCTCTCTGGAATCTTGTGTCTGGAGTCTTGCGTCCAATCACAATCCCCCATGAAGCAGGTCTTGGTTTGTCACCTGAATCACCTCGTTTTCTGGTGGCTTCTGTGATGGTATACTAAATCATACAATCATTGAAAAGCCCTGCCCTCAGATGTTCACTTGACACCTATTGGGGGGTCTAGTATAATTTTTATGTCAATTGAATTTCACGCGGGCATAGCTCAGTGGTAGAGCGTCAGCTTCCCAAGCTGAGGGTCGCGGGTTCGAATCCCGTTGCCCGCTTTTATCGCCCCTAGTTGAAAAGGGGCTTTATTTTTATTGGACGGGTGATACCATGCCGATATACGAGTTCCATTGTAAGAACTGTGGACTTGATTTTGAGGAGCTTCTTTCCTCACTTAACTCGAAATCGGTCCGATGTCCTGAATGTGAAAGCGGTGAGGTCGAAAGGAAACTCTCCCTTTTCGGTTTCTCCTCAGGGGGAAAGATCAAAACCGGTCAGTATAACGCATCTTCATGCAGCTCCTGCAGCCGAACTAGCTGCGCCGGATGCAGGTAGATGAAAGGGGAGTGATATGGCCAGAGCCGAAAGAATCGATAGGCGTGATCTCAAGGAGGATAAGTTTATCGAAACCATGGCGGAGGTTTACGCCTTCCTCAAGCGTAACCTCCAGCTTATACTGATAGCCGTGGCGGCGGTGCTGGTGGTCCTCATAGCTGCCGGCACCTATGCCTATATGAGACAGAAGGCTGAGACAAAAGCGTCAATTCAGTTCGGCGAGGCGATGAAGCTCTTCCAAGAAGCGGAGGACGATTGGGCGGATCAGGATAAAATGAAGGAGGCAGCGGATAAATATAAGGAGGCGAGGAGGAAGTTCAAGGTGATCATCCGGAAATATAAAGGTTCCTCGTATGCCGATAAGGCCGCCTTCTACGTCGCTAAAAGCAGTTTCCAACTCGGCGAATACGATCGGGCGCTCAAGGAGTTCAAAGATCTGGCCGAAAAAAGCGATTCCCTTTTCGGATTATATGCTCAGCAGGCGGTAGGAAAATGCTATGAACAGAAGGGAGATTTGGAGAAGGCCGTGCGCGAATACGATGAGAGCAGATACGGGAAGTTCAGGGGATTGCCGGAGTACGAGTTCGTGTTGGCGGAAGTGACCCTCAGCAGGGCGATATGCCGGGAGAAGTTAAATCAGATCTCGCAGGCCGTAAAAGATTACGAGAGGTTAACGAGGATGTTCCAGGATAACCTGCGCGAAGCGATAGATCGGAAGAGCGCTCAGATGATCGAGAGGGCGAAGAAGCTCCTGAAGAGACTCTTCAAGGAGTCCCCCCCCAGCCAGAAGATCTTGTCAACCCTGGAGAAGGCCGATTCACTGTCGCAGTCGGGACGCCATTTTGAGGCCCTCAAAACCTACGCTGAGGCGATGAGACAATACAGGGCGGAGAAGGAGAGGGCAAAGGCCATATCGTTGAACAACTACCGCCGTCTCGCTAAATATCTAGGTGAGATAGAGGAGCTTTTAAAAGATCTCAGAGATGGGGATGAAAAGCTGAGCAAAGGGCAAATATCATCCGCCCTGAGCTCATATCAAAAGGCCGTGGGTATCGATTTCGCTCCTGGCAGAGATATAGCTGAGAAGGCTTATCTGAAGTTGAGCGAGTTGAAGGGCAGATCCGAGGCTCCGGTCGGCGTTCGACCGTCGAGATGACGGCCGAACGCCGATTGGCCAAAGCTAGATGGCGCGATACCCCCTTTCCGCTTCGGGAGATCCCGCTTTTATCTCTATGGTTTCCCTTTCCCATATCCTGATCCACCCCTCTCCGGAGGCGATGGCGAGCTGTTTTCCGTTCGGGTTTCTTCTTATCGCTATGATCCCCTTCTCATATCTACCCATCGTTTCGACTTCAATCTGATCCGTTATCCTCAGGTTCTTGAGCAATCCGCTCAAAGTTCCAAACAACAGGGATCTATCATCAAGGAACTCCAACGCCCCTATTTCGCTTTTCTCCTGCCAGAAGGCGTATTGGCTCAGCCTCGGCACCTTCCAGAGGCTCACAACCCCATCTCCTCCGCCTGTCGCCAGGATTTCACCCCGCGGGGAGAACCTGACGGTGAAAACGGAGGAGATATGACCTAGAATCGGCCTTGCCCTCTCTGAACTCAAATCCCACAACCATGCCGAGGCGAGATCTATATTCATAGCTATCCTCATAACCCCGATGGCCACCAGTAAATCTGAAGGGTGGAAATCCAGCGAGAAGACCATGCCGCTGGACAGTCTCACATCGCTTACCGGCGCACATCGGGGGAAGGCCCATGCTTTCACCCTGCCGTTATCCCCTCCGGCGACCAGCAGTTCCCCATCCCGGCTGAAGGCAACGGCGCCAATTCCTCCCAGTCCGGAATCGAAAGAGGTGCTACTGACCTGTGTGAGATACCTAAGGTTAAGATGCCAGATCTTCACCTCACCGTTGTTCAGCCCGGCAACCAGATGCTTGCCATCCGGATGAAAGCTGAGGGCGTTCACCCTGCTCTCACACTCCAGCGATTCCAAATGAGAGCTCGGATTTACACGCCACAGCCTCACGCTCCCATCACTGGCGCCTGAGGCAAGATAACGGCCATCAGGACTGAAAGTTATACATGTAACTCCGCTATGATATATCTCATCAAGCATTTTAAGCTCCGTGATGTTCTCACTAGAGAATAACGACGCAGTATGCAAATCTTTGCACACCTCCTCTACGGTAACCTGGAGAGGGGTAAGGGACGTTTATCACTTCGAACTCAATCCATCTGGAGGAGATAGTATGGGGCGCAGGTCCATCTCGATCGCCGCAGCGATCATGATTTTAACACTTGTGACCTCCCTTGCCTTCACGATCGGTGGAGGAGATATGGAAAGGGAGATATCCAAATACAGAAAGATCGTCAACAGGGATCCGAGGAACTTCAAGCTACATAGAGAGCTTATCTTAAAATACAAGAGGAACGGCATGATCGAAGTTCCGCTTGCAGTATACGAAAAAGCATATGAGAGACATCCCGAAATCCCCGTCGTAGCCTATTCGCTCGGCTTAACCTATCTGGTGAGCGGCGACAAATCCAGGCTTGGCAAAGCGCGGGATTTCCTTGAAAAGGCGAATCAAGGCTTGGAATCCCCCTGGATTAAACTCGCCCTCGGCGAGGTTTACTCCGCCCTAGGAGATGATCAAAAGGCCATCTCGATCTGGCAGGAGATCATACCTTCTGATATCGAAGAGGTGTATCTCGATCTCATAAGGAAATATATCGATAGAAGGGATTTCGAGTCAGCACTGCGGTATTGCGATGAACTTGTGGGGAAAAGGCCTAATTCTCCGGTCGCCCATTACATGAGGGGAGTCGTTCTTTATAACATGGCCGATCTGAAAAACGCCCAGATAGAGCTTGAAAGATCAATCAAGCTGAATTACAGGCTCGCCGACGCCTATTACAGGCTAGGGCAGATTTATGCCATGCAGGATAAGCCCGGCGAGGCGATCAAGATGTATAAGCTGGGCAGGAGATATGATCCGAAAAATGCCGATGCCAGATATGAGCTGGCATCGATCTTCATGGAGAAGGGAAAGGAGAAATACGCCGTGGCCGCTATCAGAAGCGCCTTGGCGGTCGATCCGAATAACAGGGAGTTCGTATCGATGCTGAAAGGAGCGGACTATGAGAGGGCAGCTCGCGTGCTCGATCGATACCTGAGGGAAAATCCTGATGATCAGGGAGTAAGGTTCATACTCGCTAAGCTGAGAGTTAAACTGGGAGATGTGCTCGCCGCTCGAAGGGAGCTGGAGGAGGTATCACGTAAGATCCCCGGAATCAGCCCGTTGCGCAAGGAGGTGCACATCGAGCTCGGAAGGATCTATGAGAAGGAAAACCCTCAAAAGGCGGTTCTGGAATACAAACGAGCTGAGGAGCTAGGCGGGGTTCAAATGGAGCTCTTGCAAAAGCTCCTCAAGACATACCGCAAAGAGGGTAACGAGGAGAAGTTCGTCGAGACGGCGGAGAAACTCCTGAACCTCGATCCCCAAAACGCCGGGCTTGAATATGAACTGGGGTTGATTTACGAAAAACGAGCTGAGACGGCACACAAGCTCGGGGATGATAAAGGGTATAAAAGGAACGTCGAGAGGGCACTCAAACATCTCTCTAACGCCGCCAAAATCGACAACTCCAATCTCAGGTATAACTTAAAGCTGGCCGAACTGCTTGAAAGACAGCATAAGATGAAGGCTTTTAGGATCTACTCGGATATGATAGATTACTATCCCGATAACGCCGATCTGTATTACAGGCGAGCGAGGTTCATGTTGAACTTCGGCGTAGGCCCTCAATCGGCGCTGATCTTCGACATGGAGGATATCATCTCCGATCTTCAAAAGGCCATCCAGTTGGACCCGAATCACGCCGGAGCACACAGACTTCTGGGAAAGGTATACGACCGGGAGGGAGATGTCAAAAAGGCCATGGAGGAATTCGAAAAGGCGTTGAAGTTCGATCCGAGGGATGTCGAGGCGATGTTATATCTGGCAGGCAGATATTCCGAGATGGGCAAGATTGAGGCCGCTATACCGCTTTATGAAAAGGCATTGGCGATCGATCCGGATAACCTTGACGCCATCAAGGATTATGCCTTCCTGGTTCTGGCCAACGATGAGAAGAGGCTCCCGAAGGCCCATAGGTTTCTAGAACGAGCTTACCGAATAGCGCCGAACGACCCGCTTATAGTGATGAACTACGGATACTCCTTCTATCTGATGGGCAATCCTCAAACGGCAATAGGCTATTATCTTAAGGCGCTGAAACTGGATCCAACCTCAGTTCTGACCAGATATAATTTAGCTCTGGCATATGAAGCGGTGGGCGAAGTGGAAAAGGCGGATCAGATGTGGCGTGAGATCCTCAAACTTGATCCCAAAAGCAGATACGCGAAGGTGGCGAGGGAAAGGTTGAAGAGATAAAATCGCCCATATTATCATTGCGTTCAAATTCCCTTTGAGTGTAGCGGTTATCACCGATAGGAGACAGGAGGCAGGAAACAGGGGAGACAGGGTGACAAGGAGACAAGGGGACAAGGAGAGGAAAGAGACGTATACGGTTATCTATGAGGAGGAACGAGGAGAAGGGGAATCCGTTGCACGTTCAACGTTTAACGTTGTAACGTTTTCTGACCTCTCAGATCTCTGCTACACTTAACGATAATTATGAGCGAGGGAGAATTCCCCTGGTCTCCCCCTCTCCCCGTCCCCTTGTCATATTTCACCTCCTTATTCTCGATCTGATCCTATCCCGCCTTGAGCTTCCCTCATCCTTTTTATCCTTATCTTTATCCTCGTCCTCATCTTTTTTCTTTTCCTCTTCCTCCCTGTTACGGCTGCTGCTTGCCTGAGATCGAGAGTTTCTGGGCGGTTCGCTTCTCCGTGTTGATATGCGGGATCGGATCGATGAGCTTCGAGTACGGGCGGATGAAGGAGGTGAGGATCTGCTCTCCTGAGAGCGGCTTCTTATTCTAACTTCAGTTCTGGGGACGATTATATGTGTGGTGCTGGGAGTCGTTCTGGACCACCTGATCGATGTCCTGGTCCGATACCGTGAATCGGTGGGATGTGTGGTTCTTATCCGCGTGCGACTTGCTGAGCTTTGTCCTTCACGGATTCTATAGCGCGTTATCGTCTCCCTTATCCTGTTTCGCACCTCAGCTATCCTGTTTCTCTCCCTATCGGGGGATCTTCTGACGATTATGTACTCCTTTCTTATCCTCTCGTCCTCCGGCGTCCATGGTCTGATCCTAGCCCTGACCCCTCCGGCGTGAATTCTGACCCGCGCTTTTGGATCGTCGTAATATATCTCGCTCCATCTACGATACCAGTAATATCTAGGATACATAGCGTAGTATCTGCGCAGGTAATCTCCATATCTGAATCTGATGCTGAGGTAGAACCTGTCATACGCCGGATATATCCATCTGATGTAGTATCCGTAGTCGGTCAGATAGTAGCAAGGGCCATCGTAGAAGTAAATGTAAGTGTAGTAATACCACGGTTTCCACTCATAAACCCTGTAGTATCTGTTGATCACCTTAACCTCCGGCAGCCATCTATAGGATTCGACGACGATATAGTCTACGTCCAGCATCATCCCATCATCCACCACTATATGCATCTCCATCACGCCATCGTTCACATGTTCGGCTGCCGGTATCCTTATCGTTTCGGATCGTCTGTTGGCTCTCAGGAGAAAGGTATCGCCATATAGCGTGTCATCCTCCTCATATTTTCGCCTGAGCCTCTCCCGCTCGTAGTTTCTGATCCAGACTCTTCCGGCGATCTCATCTGTGCCGTCGAATTCAACCCTTCCTCCTTCACCTCGATAGTAGACCTTGATCTTTATATATTGGGTTCCACGCGGGATGTGGAAGTAGTAGATTGCGCTTGCGAGGCTGAAGTCGAAATCTCCTTCCCCTTCCGTCTCGAAATCGGTCGACCATCCCGTAAGCCTGACGCCATCGGGGAAGATGGGACTTGCCGTTATGGTTGCACTGCCGCGTTCTATCCAGTCATCTACTTCCGCGCCGTCCCGGTGCTCGCGGCCGATCATGTTCGAATACACATCGTCATAGTCATATCTGAATTCATAACCGATCGACCAGTCCGCCTGTGAGATCGAAACGGCTAACAATAGGATCAGCAAACCCAGGGCTGGGGCTTTCATCCTCATCACCTCCCGGATTTAATTGGCGGGCGGAATCTTCAGCGATTCATCGCCCGCCCTCGCGCTCCCTGTGCGATTCATAATATAAGCAACTTCAATGCCAAACTTGAACGTAGGTATCTGAGGGCTCGGTTGACAGGCGAGTTGCGCTGCTGATACTTACCCGTTGCGCAAATGATATAATGTAGATAATACGAGCAATATGATATAATCCTAAGGGAAACCGCAACTGTCAGAGGGAAGGAAGAAGATAGAGGAGGTAGATATGAAAGTAACGGTGATATCCGAAAATACGGCCTGGGGCCGATTGATAGCCGAGCACGGTTTTTCCGTTCTGATCGAACCTGAGGGGGACGAACCCCTGCTCTTCGACACGGGACAGGGCATGGCGCTCCGGTATAACGCCCCTCTTCTCGGTATAGATCTCTCAAGGATAAACAAGGTGGCGATAAGCCATGGCCATTATGACCACACCGGTGGGCTGGGATATCTGATCTCCATACCCCGCCGTCAGCCCCTGCAGATATATCTGCATCCCAACGCTTTAGGTGAAAAGCTGGCCAGAAATAGGGCGATGGAGTACAGATACATAGGTATGACCGATCATCCTGGAATCCTGAGGTTCGGCAGAGCTTTCCTGATGATGAACACCGAACCCGTTGAAGTCGGCGACGGGATCAGCCTCACAGGTGAAATTCCGCGCAGATGCGATTTTGAACCTATCTCGAAGGAGTTCTTCGAGCTCAGGGTGCCGGATCTTACGATGAGTGAGGATCATCTGACGGATGACCAGTCGCTTATCGTAGATCTCGGTTCCGAATCCGCCCTCATATCGGGATGTGCTCACGCGGGGATAATCAATACCCTGGAGTATACCGCCGAGCTAACGGGGAAAACACCCTCGATCGTCATCGGTGGGACTCATCTGATAGGAGCTTCCCAGGAGAGGATATCCAAGACCGTGAAGCGCTTCAGGGAGATAGGGGTGCGGAAGGTCGTCTTGGGCCATTGCACCGGGTGGGAAGCGATGAGAGCTTTCGAGAGGGAGTACGGTGAGGACTTCATCCCACTTCATGTCGGTCTGAGGCTGGATTTGGGGAGTCTTTAGTAGGCTTTCAGCCGGACTTGACAAAGGGCCTGTGGTGTGGTAAATTTCCCCCAAAGATTCTGAGATATCTTTTCAGCTCTCCCGCGTCCGGAGTATCAGAGATGTTGGAACTGACAAAACAGAGGCTTAAACCCACCTATGATGATGCCGGAGTGTATCTGAAAGTGGTGGAGCTTCTGTCCAAGGGGGATGTGGTCAAAGCCATGATGGAGCTTTTTATACGAGATGCGGCTTCGCTTTGGAGGAACGACACCTCAAAGCTCAGAATGATCAAGCTGCTCAACGTCATGGAAGCGGCGGGGATTCTACTTAAAAATAAGCTCATACATGAGGATCTGATGTTCGGGTCGATTCCCGTACATCATCTGTGGGATAAAGCGAGGCCGATTGTCGAGGAGATCAGGCGGCAGACAGGGATATCCAGCCTCTACTCCTCCTTTGAGGAGATGGCCGAGTCCGCCAGAAGATGGGTGGAGGACGGTGATGCAAGATGAGCCTGTCCGAGGTCCTGCCCAATTTATTTATGTTTGAGGATTGCTGTAACGTCTATCTGATCCGATCAGGGGAAAGCGGATTGGCGGTGGATTTCGGCAGCGGTAGGATATTAGGTCATCTGGATCGGATCGGCGTCAGGCGCTTGGAATGGATCGTTCACACCCATCACCATAGGGATCAATGCCAGGGGGACGAGCCGATCGAAGAGGCGGGGTGCAGGATCGCCGTGCCGGAGTATGAAAGACATCTCTTCGATGAGGCGGAGGAGTTCTGGCAGAACAAGCAGATATACATCAACTATGATCTCCGATCGACCTTCATGACCCTGCCCAGAAACCTCCCCACAGACGTAGGATTGAGCGACGGCGACATCTTCGATTGGGAGGGGATTCAACTTCGGGTTATTCACACCCCGGCCCATACAGAGGGATCGATATCCCTCCTGGCCGAGATAGGTGGGAGAAGGGTCTTGTTCTGTGGGGATATAATTCACTCGCCCGGCGAGATCCTCAATTTCTATGACCTCCAATGGGAATATTGCCACACCGTCGGGCTGAAAAGCGCCATTCAGACCTTCCGAAGGCTTATGGAAGAGGATATCGATCTGATCCTCCCGTCACACGGCAGACCGATTCACAACCCAGCTAAAGCGATCGGCATACTGCTCGAGAGGCTCCAGAAGCTTGATGAGATTGTGGACTGGCGATCGATCAATCAGCCCAGATCGGGAAGAGGACTCCAGAGGGTTACACCTCATATCCTGGTGGATAACGACTCCACATCTTTCTTCGTCCTCTCCCCCCAGGGCGGCAGAGCTTTCATGGTGGACTGCGGCTACTTCAACTTCGATAAGATCTCCATCCTTCGCGAGCGGTTTGGGGTGAGGAAGATAGACTTCGTCATCGTCAGCCATTTTCACGACGATCACGTGGCGGGAATAAACAGGCTGCGGGAGGAGTTCGGGGCGGAGCTATACCTTCACGAAAGCATGGTGGATATATTCCTCAATCCCTCAAGATATAATCTGCCCTGTCTCTGGCCCGATCCCATACCTGTGGACAGGATCATAAAGGATGAGGAGGTGATAGACTGGCAGGGGCTAAAACTGCTTGCCTTTCATATGCCCGGACAGACCGATTATTCGATGGGCCTCTTCGGGGAGATCGACGGTATCAGGGCCCTTTTTGAAGGGGATAACATCCCCACCCCTAAGCCGGGCTGTGAAATGCGAGGTCAGGTGTGCTGTCGAAATCATCTTTGGCTGGATGGGGGTTTCCTCAAAAGCGCAAAGAAGATGATGGAGCTCAACCCCCAATTGATGCTCACATCGCACTGGGATCCGTTTGAGGTGAACGAGGAGGATCTGAGAAAACACCTTAATTGGGCCAGAAGACTCAGGGATGTTCTCCATGAACTGCTGCCGTATGAAAATCCCCAGTTCGGTGTCGATCCCGATTGGGTATGTATCTATCCATATCAGTCGGAGGTGAGCCCGGGCGGCAGGGTGGAGCTCGAGGTGGCCGTTCGGAATCACTTTCCCTATCCCGCATCCTGCGAGATCAGGATGTCCTTGCCCGATGGGTGGAGGAGCTCCCCTGAAAAAGCCAAGCTGGATATCCAGCCTAACTCCATTGAGAGGGCCATCTTTTCGATAGATCCCCCCGAACGCGCACAGTCCAAGAGATATATATGCTGTGCAGACGTGATATTCAACGACAAATACTACGGTCAGCTTAAGGAGGCGATCGTACAGGTTAAAACAGGGTAAAGAGGTTTTCATGATGAAAAGTCAAACAAGATATGAGTTTTTGATTCAAACCATTCAAGCTATATCTTCGATTTTGGACCCGTCAGGCATCCTGAAAAGGCTCACCGATAACGTCAAGTCCTTCTTCGGTGCGGATGGATTGGAGCTTCTTGTCGTTGCAGGCGCGGAAGATGAGATGAACTTCTGGAACGATAAGAGGATCCCTCATCTCAAAGTGATCTCCGAGGATGATATCGGGGCGATCCCGGAGATCGAGCGGATTATACGAGGTCAAGAGGTGACGATCGTAAGGGTCGAGAGCGCGGATGATCTATCCGAAGGGATGAGGGAGCTTATCGGCGGGATGTCGACCGTTACGGTTTTGGGTCTTCCCGTGATACGGGACGGGTCCGGAGTCGGCGCGGGGATCGCCTATTTTAAAGGCGATAGGGGAATCGATCAGGATGACCTCCTTCTTCTGAGGACCACCGTCAACCTCGCTGGCAACCTCGTCCTCAATGCTCTCGCGCATCAGAGGGTGAAGGAGATAGGCGAAAGATACAGAACCCTGGTGGAACATATCGGCGCGGGGATGGTTATAATTCAGGACAATATGATCAAATTCGCCAACGACACCATGGTGGAGCTATCGGGTTATACTAAGGAGGAGTTATACTCCAAACCCTTCTATGAGCTCATCTCACATCGGGATAGAAGGAGGATGCTTAAGAGCTATAGCAAGAGGCTTAAGGGTGAGAACGCGCCGGAGACATATGGTTTTTGGGGGATAAGAAAGGACGGCAAGGAGATCTACGTCGAGGGGATATACTCCATCGTTCCTTACGGCGGCAGGAATGCGGTTGTGGCCGTTATCCGCGATGCGACCAGGGACCTGGAACTTCGACAGGAGCTTGAGAGGGCCTCCAAACTGGAAGGGCTCGCCGTGCTCTCAGGCGGCATCGCCCATAATTTCAACAACTTGTTGACGGGCATAATGGGCAACGCGACGCTTATAAAGCTCAACGTCGAGCCTCACGATCCGATTCATCGCCGCGCCGCCGTCATCGAAACCCTATCTGAAAGGGGGGCGAGACTGGTCAACCGATTGCTCATGTTCGCTCAAAGAATCGGGGAGGAGAAAAGGGTGACCGAGCTCAATCGGTTTGTGGAGGAGAAGATCGTTTCCCTAAGAGGTGATCTCACTCCGGAAAACGTCCAGTTGAACTTCATCCCCTCAGCCGATCCGCTCACGGTCAGAGTAGCTCCCGGAGCGTTCGGCACAGCCATCCAATGCCTGATCGAAAACTCAGTTGAGGCGATGCCGAATGGCGGTAAGATCGACGTCTTGCTGAAAAGGCAGGGCGATTACGCCGTTATATCAGTCAGTGACACGGGCAGTGGGATACCACATGACAGGCTCGATAGACTTTTCGATCCTTTCTATACCACTAAGGATCCGAGCGAGGGAGCAGGGCTGGGGTTGGCAATGGTCTATGGGATCGCCAACGAACATGACGGTTACGTGCGGGTGGAAAACGGTCCTGAATCAGGTTCAACTTTCAGCATATATCTGCCAATAGTCGAAGGAGTTGAGCCGATCAAGCGGAAGGAAGAGGATGTGATCCTCATCGTGGAAGAGGCCCCGCTCGTCAGGGAAATGCTGAAACACATGTTGAGCGAATATGGATACTCCACCGTCGAGGTCGGAAATTTCCACGAAGCAATAAGAATGATCGATGAGCTCGGTGATAGGATGAAACTTATCATACTTGATCTGACGATCTCAGGGATGGAACGCAGCATGGTGACCTTCGAGATCTTCAGAAACAGAAGTCCGAAGGCGAAGATCATAGGCACCTCCTCCGAATCGAGCGATGAGAGGATTATGGAGTATGGTGCGGCCGGGTTCCTGCTTAAACCGTTCGGGCTCAATCAACTCATAGCGATGGTGGAGAACGCCTTGAAACTAGGAGGAACCGGTGGATCTCAGGGATGAGACGATCTCGATCCTCGCCCCCGGTGGGGTGATCTCCCGGAAGCTGCCCGGGTATGAGGATCGACCGCAGCAGATCGAGATGGCCGAGGCGGTCGCTGAGGCGTTTTGTCAGGGCGGGCATCTGGTTGTGGAGGCGGGCACAGGTGTGGGCAAGAGTTTCGCCTATCTCATTCCCGCCATACTCTTCGCCACCGAGGCGAAAGAGCCTGTAGTTGTCTCTACCAACACGATAAGCCTTCAGGAACAGCTCATCGACAAGGATATACCCTTCCTCAGGGAGGCCCTTCCCTTGGATTTTACCGCCGTGCTCGTCAAGGGCAGGGGGAATTATGTATGTCTGAGGCGACTGAACATGGTCGCCACCAGCGAGAGAGGACTTTTTGAGACGCGAGATGAGGTGGAGGAATTTGACAGAATTCTGGAGTGGTCTAAGATCACATCCGACGGTAGCCTCGCCGATCTGCTTCCTAATCCGCCTGAATCCATCTGGTCGATGATCTGTTCTGAAAGCGACAACTGCCTCTCGTCCAAATGTGAGTTTTTCGGACGATGTTTCTATTACAGGGCTAGAGGAAAGGTTTTAGGAGCCGATATCATTGTGGTCAATCATCATTTACTCCTCAGCGATTATGTGCTGCGCAAGATGAACATCGGCATCACTGTGCTTCCGGATTATCAGCATCTGATAATCGACGAGGCACATAACCTGGAGTCGATCGCTACGGCCCATATCGGAAGAGAGGTGACAAACTGGAGGGTGAAACGCCTGCTGGACGGCCTCTACCGTCCGCCTAGGCGGAGCGGCCATCCCGGCGGCGTGCTGGTGAGAATGGGAGCGGTTGAGCATATTCCTCTTGTGGAGGAGGCCAGACGAAGCGCCGAGATCTTCTTCGATCTCCTCTCAAAGTGGCTCGATGAAAACGAAACCATGGCCATAGAGAGGGAGGGGTTTCTGCCGAATCTCCTGGAGGAGCCTATCCTAAAACTCGAAGAGCTGCTCAGGGATTTAAGGAAAAGAGCTAAGGACGAAAGCGAAGAGATGGAGATCACGGCCTTTATACGAAGATGCCACAAACTGAGGGACGACCTAGATGATATTCTCTCGCTGGGCACCGAGGGTTATGTCTACTGGGTTGAGAGGACCGGGAGAAGATTCGCCAACCTTTCCCTGAACGCCGCTCCGATAACCGTAGCCGATGAGCTGAGGGAGGATTTCTTTTCGAACATGCGGACGATCGTGGCTACCAGCGCGACCCTCGCCGTCAACGGCAGCTTCGATTTCTTCAAAGGACGAGTTGGTTTGGAAGATGCGAGGGAGCTGCTTATCGGATCGCCGTTTGATTATCAAAAACAGGTTACCCTCTACCTCCATCCCGATATGCCCGATCCCAGAGATGAATCCTTCCTCGACGCTGCCACCGCATGGATAGCCGAATACCTGCAGATCACACATGGCAAAGCCTTCGTGCTCTTCACCAGCTATAGCATGATGAAAGCGGTTTTCGAAAGGCTCGACCCTCTTTTGGAGAAGATGGGGATATCCGCCTTCAAACAGGGTGATGGTCTGCCGCGGTCGGAGATGTTGAAGTTATTCCGGGAGGATACGGATTCCGTCATCTTCGGAACAGCCAGCTTCTGGGAGGGAGTCGATGTACGGGGGGAGGCGCTCTCAAATGTGATCATCGTCAAGCTTCCCTTCTCGGTGCCGGATCATCCCATTATTCAGGCGAGACTAGAGCAGATCGAGAAACGAGGCGGAAATCCCTTCTATGATTACTCCCTTCCCGAAGCGGTGCTGAGGCTAAAACAGGGATTCGGCAGGCTGATCAGGACCAAGACGGACAGGGGCATCGTGGTGATCCTGGATCCTAGAGTGCTGACTAAAAGCTACGGCAAAACCTTTCTAAATTCCCTCCCGAGATGTAGGGTGATGATAAAAGGACAAATAAAATAGATGCTTAAGACGATCGTTACAGTGATAGCAACAATCTTCATAGGCATCTCAAAAGCCGGATTCGGAGGAGGCACGGGAATCGTAGCCACCCCACTCCTGGCGATGGTTATGACCGCAAGAGAGGCGATCGGGTTGATGCTGCCGTTGTTGGTTATGACCGATATCCTATCGATGCTCTATTACTGGAGGAGGTGGGATACGCCGAACGTGATCGCCCTGATCCCGGGGGCGATCGTAGGGATAATGCTCGGCGGCACCGTGCTGAAGGACATGCCGGAGATGTGGCTTAAAAGGATAATCGGGGTTATCGCCCTGCTTTTCGTCCTCGCTCAATTCCGGCGTAATCTCAGATCCAGAGAAGGAGATAAGGAGGGCGGGAGGGAAATCAGGCACAGATACCTGAAAGGGCTTGCGGCCGGAGTGGGAGCAGGTATAACCTCAACTCTCGCCCATATCGGCGGAGTGGTGGTCTCGATGTATCTGCTGCCGCAGAGATTGTCGAATAGAGCATATGTGGGGACAACCACGGCGGTCTTCTTCATCATAAACGCCACAAAGGTTCCGGTGTATTTCAAACTGGATATACTTAACGGCCAGATCCTTCGCGACGATCTGCTCTTCCTACCCCTCCTGGGAATGGGGGTCCTATCGGGTATATTCCTCAACAGGAGAATCTCAAAGAGGACGTTCTCCTATATCATATTGATCCTCGTCCTCATCTCGGGAACGAAGTTGCTGATCAAGGGATGAATAAGATGTTCATCCCTTATATCTATTGAGCGGCATTTTCCCCGTGATGAGCTCATAGAGGGGGTATCTCGCCGATAGAAAGATCAAAACGGCCAAGAGGGTTATCCCGATGAGTGTTTGTCTCTCGCTTTTGACCGCCCTGCGCAAGGAGAAATCGTGGTTCGACCTATGAAGGTAGGGCGTCGCCCTGAAGAGAAACCTCGGCACGTTCTGCAGGTATCTCTCATACCTCCATCCGAACTCCTTCAGCAGATATTCTTCCTCAGCGCGGACGATCAGCCAATACTGCAGTGGGAACCAGATCGCCGAGAGAAGCATGAGCAGCCTGAGATTCGACATGACGGAGAAACCGAAGGCGATGAGGATGTTTCCGATGTAAATCGGGTTGCGCGTGTAGGCATATGGCCCGGCCGTAACCAAATCCCTTGCAGCTCCAAGTGATCTGGCTCTCGTCCTCGCCCCGGCGTATCCAACAGACCATATCCGCATGGATTCCCCCGCCATTACAAACATCAGGCCTATCGCTATGGAAGCGAACCCTGCTTTGGAGAGGAAAACCGCCAGAGCTATAAACGGAATTGGAGTGTAGCCTCTTACCCTGAAGAGGATCCTACCTATGCGTTCGGCCTCCATAGATACTTCCTCACCATCACCTCTATAAAAGCCATCCCTCCTAGAAGGAGCCAGCTCAACTTTGAATTTCTCGATGTCATATCATCGAATCCCCCTGTTACAGGGTGCCAGGGCAGAATTCGAATCTCGTTGTAGTAGATCAGCTCATCCAAAACGTATGCCGCTCCCCATATCCTGATCGATGTCAGGGGAATAAGCCAGAGGATGAGCCCCTCTATCATATGATGCCATCCGAAGTGTATGATCCCAAGGCGGATAGCGATCACATAGTAAAGAGCAATCGGGACGCCGATCAGATTGATCCAGGGCGTCCCGATGAAATCATCCCGCATGAGTTGCGGTGGTATCCTCAGGAACTTCGCCTCAAGGAGGTGAAGAAGCGCTAGAGTCAAATAGGAACCGTAGATGAAAGCCGGTATGGCTGGGGGTTCAGGCAGCATTTCACCCCGTCTTATTTCCCCGCCTTTTTAAAAATAGCCACCTGGGTTGAAAGGAAAAACTGCTTGCCGTCACCCGTGCGATAGATCGCCTCACCGAACATAGCGGCGTATCCATCCTGCGGCCTTTCGAGCTCAAACCTATACGTTTTATTCCCGCCCTTTGACATCGGGATACTTTCCCACTTGGCATCCCTGAAATCTCTCGTCGGGGATTTGGCGACCCATGCCTGAACGAGAGTGGGTTTCTCCCCATGTGAAACCACGTGGAGGATAACCTTATCTTTCGTGTCATCGAACTCCCATTTCAAATCAGGAAATCTCAATTCTCCGGCTGTCTTGAGGAAAAAGCAGATTATATCGCTTAAAACCCTGTTTCTATCCTCAAGGCCGTGACCGGAGTTGGGGTCATATAGGATATATTTCTCCCCAATCAGATCTTTCCAATATATATTTAAGGCATCGAGCGGCCAGTATCTATCATTGGTGCCGATGATTATGAGCTTGGGAACGGTAATTCTCCCCCGGTGACGGTAGGGATCGACCAGATCCTGGAGTTTATCGGCGAGACCGCCCATCTTCCCCCCGACCAACATCTGTGGGAGTTCCCTTCGGGTATAGTCGTCTATCTGCTCGCTGAAGTCACCCCAGGCCTCAATCTGATGTTCCATCTGCGCCTCAAGGTTGAGGTTATCGTAAACCATAGGTGCGATGGCCTTGACGCGTTTATCCACAGCAGCGCTCAGCCACGTCGTCCATCCCCTTTTCGAGGCCCCCGTCACAACGAATCCCGTCACCTTCATCCCGAGTTCCTTTTCGGCCAGCTCCTGGACGGCATCCATGGCCTTAACGGCGCTTTTAGCCATCGGCAGAAGCAGCGGCCAGGTTTCATCCTGAGTCTCCAGGAACTTCGCGAACGTATAGGAGATCAGCTCATCCTCTTTCAATCCGCCGAATAACGGTTGATATGGGACATCGTGAAGCACAGCGACAGGAGCTTTGATGGCCATGGCGATCATCTTCCCATACCCAAGCTCCTCATCTCCCTTGCCGCTGCCTGTTATAAAGAGCAAGGCAAGCGTTGACTTTTGGGCATTCGGAGGGACAACCACCCTCAGGGAATGCCGCCAGGTGATTCCCTGCCAGATCTGAGAGGTGAGTTTCAGATCGTACAACTTAACGCCTAAACCGAGATCGGACTGTGACTCGATCTCCCACTTATAGGCCCCGTCATCCGTATTCACATATGAGAAGAGATCGCTCCATGAGACGGCGCCGAACGATAGAGTCAACACCAAGAAAGGCACGGTCAACCTTCTCATGCTTTACCTCCGTGGATTACTTAGAACGCCCCCATTACAAGTCATTTGTTGTCATCAATCTCCATGGGGAGGAAGACGATATCGACGGGAGAAACCTCGGCCATGAGCTCATCGCCTGGTTTCCTCCCGACGCCTCCGGGATTGTGGACGATGACTTTCATTTTTTGTTTACCCGCTGCCAGAACCTCGTATTCTTCGACCTCGCCCAAATATGTCAGGGATAGGACTTTAACGGGAAACAGGTTGGTCGCTCTTTTATCCCGGACGGAATCCAGATCGAAGAGGGTGATGGATTCAGGTCTGATCGAGCAAAGCACCTTTTCGCCGGGATTTATTTTCAGATAGAGATCGGAGGTTTGAAGTTTGCCTATTGGGGTTTCAGCGACGGCGTTCCCGGTTCGATCTTTGTCGATCAGCTCGCCGACGATGAAGTTTATCTCGCCAATGAAATCAGCGACGAACCTGTTTATCGGCCTTGTGTAGACCTCACGGGGAGTGCCAACCTGGATGATCCTTCCGTCACGCATTACGGCCAGCCTTTCAGCCATCGAGAGCGCCTCTTTCTGGTCATGAGTCACGTAGATGGTGGTGACGTTCGATTCGGAATGTATCCTTTTGATCTCGCCTCGCATCTCGAGCCTGAGCTTGGCATCCAGATTGCTAAGGGGTTCATCAAGGAGGAGCACATCCGGCCTTATAACCAAAGCCCTGGCAAGCGCTATCCTCTGCTGCTGTCCTCCGGAGAGCTGGTTGGCGTTCCTGTCGGCATATTCGGTCATATGCACGATCTGAAGCGCCTCGAAGACCATCTTTCTGCGTTGCTCCTTGGGGATCTTCCTCACGGAAAGCCCATATTCGACGTTCTGATACACCGTCATGTGCGGCCAGAGGGCGTAGTTCTGAAACACCATACCTGTATTGCGCTTATGAGGTGGAACGTCGTTCATCAATCTGTCGTCGAAATATATCTCCCCCTCATCTGGCCGATAAAACCCCGCAATTGTCCTCAGACAGGTAGTCTTGCCACATCCCGAGGGGCCGAGAAGGAAAAAGAGTTCACCGGCGTTGATCGAAAGGTTTATTCTCTCCAGAACCCTATTTCGATCGAAATACTTGCTGACGTTAATCAAACGGACGCTAACCGGCAATTTCAGCCTCCAAGATTAGGTCTCACCGAGTATGATGAGGAGCTGAGGATTAACATCCGCAGTCGGCTGTCCGCGATCCACCGTTATTTTACTGCGGATCGCGGACAGTGGACGGCAGACGAATAGAACACTGATAAGCTCAAAAATCCCTGAACCCATGTTGGGCCGATGCGGTGGTGGCCGGGTTTTTTATCAGCCCCCAGGTCGTCGCGAGTTTGTCCTTCGCCTCAACGGCAATGGGACGCTTGGTGCCTGAATATATGATTATGTCGTTGAAATAGATTTCGAAGTTCGTCCCTCCATCTACATAGTTCGAGACGATTATGGTGTCAAGCTGATCCCCGATGTTACCTCTGAACTTTACACCCGTTGCCACCTCCTTATCGTCATATATCAAATCCCATTTGTTCTTATCCATATTGATCACATATTTGAACGTGTGCCATTCCTCATCCTTTATCTGTTCTCCCTCCTTCCATGCACCTCCGTCGTTATATGTAAAACCGCCGCCCGGATGCATGGCGACGCAGACACCGTTAAACGGCTGATCGCCGTGTGACCCTATGATGTAGAGTATCTCGACATCGCCGCCTGAACTTCCTTTCTTCCTCAGAAAACTATACTCGACTGAGAACACCCCTTTTTTCTGGGCATCGAAGTTCAACTTGGCCCCCGACCCCGATCCCTGATCGATTATATGGAGGCTTTTATCGGTGGAGGACGGGAAGGATGCTACCTCCAATTTGCCAACCGACAGCCATCCCTCCGGGATCTTGCCGGCGGGGATATCATCGAACCCTTCATAGAATATAACCTCATTGTTTTGGCCGTATAGGGGAAGGGCGGCCCCCAACGCCAAGAGCAAATATGCCGTCCATCTCATAATATCTCCCTCCTAAAGATTTCTTTACGGAATATTATAACACCTCACCGCCTCTCTGACAAACCGAAATTTCTGTGCTGTTTAAGAAGATATGGCAACACCCCGCTGCTTTATGATATCATTGAGGCGAATGTCAAACGATCTCCATCGGAGGTTAGACAATGAGAAGATCGGCTGCTTTCCTCCTCCTGATTCTCTACGGATCGGCCCACGCTCATGGGGAGGAGTTGACCTACGTAAGTTAACTGGTATTTCAAGGTGCGCGAGAAGAACCCCCCTTGGTTCGCCCGACGAGGGCACAAACAGATCCTGGCCGGATACTGGAGGCATAACTACTCCGATCTGGAGAGGTTCGCACAGGCCGTATGGGGCAGATGATGTCAAAATGGCAGACGTGCCATTATGACCGAACGGCTCGCGTCCGTAAAAAACCGGAGAAGGGATGCCAGGCGGTGTGTGATCCGATCCGAAACAGATGGCATACGGTTTGCATTAAGCTTAATGCGAATATCGGACGCAGCAGTAAACCCTGTGAAAGGAGGGATGAGGGATGAGATTTTCAACCTGGTGGGATCCGTTTGCCGAGATAGAGGCGCTTCAAAGGGCTGTAAACAGGCTTTTTGAGAATTTCGCCGGAAGAAACGAGGTGACATATCCCCCGGTGAACGTGTGCGATACCGGCGAAACCTATGTGGTTAAAGCTTGGATGCCGGGCGTTAGAAGGGAGGATATCAGCCTCAGCGTTATGGGCGATACCCTGACGATTCAGGGCGAGAAGAAAGAACCTGAGATCAAAGACGGAAACTTCTACAGGCGAGAGAGGAATTTCGGCAGATTTCACAAGGTGGTGGAGCTTCCGGCTGAGGTGAGCGCCGAAGGGGTAAAGGCGAAATACCAAGATGGGATACTCACCGTGATCCTTCCAAAGGCTGAATCGGCTAAACCAAGGCAGATCACCGTCGAGACCGAATGAGGAAAGGGGGTGAGTAAGATGACCGAAAAAAGGCTTTATGCGCCGGTCGATATCTGCGAGACCGATGATAAGATACTGCTTTGGGCCGAAATGCCCGGCGTTAAAAAGGAGGATGTGGAGATAAGAGTCGAAGGCAACGATCTGGAGATAATCGGACATCTCAAAGAGAGCGAAGAGGGGAAGTTCCTTCTAAATGAGTGCCCAAGAGAGGGGGATTACCACAGGGCCTTCACCCTTTCAGATGAGATAGATACAAGCAGTATAAAAGCTAAGTTGGTCGACGGCGTGCTGGAGCTGACCCTGCCCAAGAAAGAGCAGGCTAAACCGAGGGAGATACCGATTGAAGAAGTAGGGGAGACAGGGTGACAAGGAGAGGAAAGAGACGTACTGCGTAGGGCGTAAGTGAGAGTTAAGCAATTCGCTCTTATTTCCCTGGGTGTAGCGGTTATCCATGAGGAGGAACGAGGAGAAAGGAACTAGGAACGAGGAGATGAAAATCCTCGTTCCTCGCTCCTAGTTCCTTGTTCCTTTTTGCCCTGAGAAATAAGCACTTCTGACCTCTCAGATCTCTGCTACACTTAACTTAGCGATAATATGAGCGTATTCTAAAGGTATGGTCAACCGGTCGAACGTGAAGTTCGTAAATAGAAATTGATGTTGATATCGGAGATTTAAGCGAGGAGGTAGGTTGAAATGGTTCGGAACAGATCGGTGGCATTAGTTGTAGGGCTGATTTTCATCACGTTGATCGGCCCGATCGCCTGGGCACAGTTAACCGAGAAAGAGCAGCAGACGTTGTGGGAGGCCAATCGGATCTTCGTCAAGGTCGCTCGTATGGTCAAACCCTCCGTGGTAAATATAAGGACGGAAAAGGTGGTTCGGATTCCCTACGCCCCTTACCCGTTTTTCGATGATTTCTTCAAGCAGTTCTTCGACTGGGCGCCGCAGCTGCCTAGAGAGGAGCAGGAATTCGTCCAAAAGAGCCTCGGCTCGGGCGTGATCGTCTCAGATGACGGTTATATCCTAACTAACAATCACGTCATCAAAGACGCCGATAAGATATGGGTCTCGCTGCTGGACAACCGTAAGTTCAGGGCAAAGGTGGTGGGAACCGATCCTGAAACCGATGTAGCCGTTCTCAAAATAAAAGCCAAGGATCTGCCTGCTATCAAGATAGGCGATTCGGATAAGGTTCAGGAGGGGGAATGGGTCCTCGCCATAGGAAACCCCTTCGGGCTGGGATTCACGATCACCGCAGGGATAGTCAGCGCTAAGGCGCGAAGCTTGAGGGGACTAACGACATACGGTGATTTCATCCAGACCGATGCGGCCATCAACCCCGGCAATAGCGGCGGAGCTCTGGTCAACTTGAAAGGGGAGCTTATAGGCATAAACACGGCCATATATACCAAGAGCGGAGGATATCAGGGTATAGGTTTCGCCATCCCGATCAACCTCGCAAAACATGTCATGAACATGATTATCGAAAAGGGCGAGGTGGTCAGGGGATATCTCGGAGTTGAGATCCAAATGGTAGATGCCGATCTCGCGAAGAAATTCGGCATCGAAAAACCCATCGGAGTTCTGGTATCCAAAGTGTACAAGGATTCACCGGCCGAGAAGGCCGAATTGAAGGTGGGCGATCTCATCATCAAATATGACGGCAAGGAGGTGGAGAACCCCTCACATCTGCAGGCGATGGTTATCTCCACAGAGCCCGGCACTAAGGTCAAATTGGAGATCGTTCGAGGTAAAAAGCATAGGATCATCGAGGTCAAGGTAGGTAAGAGGCCATCTGAGAAGGAACTGGCAGCTAGAACTGAGAAGACGAGTTGGCTCGGAATCACCGTTCAGACCCTCACTCCGGATTTGGCCAGAAAGTTCGGATATGATGAAAACCTAAAAGGGGTTATAGTGATCGGCGTCGATCCCAAAGGGCCTGCCGCTGAAAAGGGGATCCAGCGCGGGGACGTCATAAGGGAGATGAACAACCGGGAGGTTAGCTCGATCAGAGATTACAGGAGAATACTGGAGAAGAGCAATCCCAAGGAAGGAGTGCTTCTCTGGATTCAGAGGAGAGAACACACCTTCTACGTGGCCATATATCCCAACGAATGATCGATGGTAACGAGGGGAGAGGAACCAGGAACAAAAGAAATTCGGAGTTACAGCTAGCTCCTGGCTCCTCTCTATCTCCTATTCCTGAAGTTCCTGCCACAGAGCTTTGTAATACCTCAACAGCCTGATAGCGCTATCCACATCCGGACATCCCGGTATCTCCGCCAGGGTAAATCCCTGATACCCTGATTCCTTGAGCAGCTTGAACAGTTCCTTCCACGGATAATCGGAGTAAAGCTCGTTTATATGCACCAGACCGATCCTACCCTTTACCAGATCGAAGTTCGGCTTTATAGTTCCATCCTCGGCGATATCGGTTCTGTTTGAGTTCCAGCATACAAGCACGTTATCGTGATCCGCCACGTCGAGTATCCTTCTTATATAGGGGATATGGGAGGTACCTCTTCCGTGAACCTCGAGTCTTATCTGAACGCCGTAATCGGCGGCGAATTCCCCCACTTCCCTCAGAGCAAGGCCGATCTGTTCCAGAGTTTTCTCGATCGGCACGCCATCGGGCAGATTGTTCGGTCTGACCTTCACGCCCGGCGCCCCGACATCGGCGGCGAGCTTGACATATTCCTTTGTCCCCTCGATGTTCCGTTTCAACTCATCCGGATCGGGCGAATGATATTCGAAAGCGCTTCCCAACCCGGCCAGCTCCACTGGCGAATCCTCGAACATCTTCCTGACCTTCCGTCGTTCCTCGGAGGACAACGTCACCTCGACGCCATGAGCGTGGGTAGTCCTCAACTCTACCCCTTCCAACCCAACGGTCTGACAGACCTTCAGGATCGTCTCCAGATCCCAATCTTTGGCTATGTTATACGTGACGATACCGAGCTTCATCCTGTTCCTCCTTCCGGTGAATTCGATTAAAGTTTAACACACCTGATCTCTGGATTCAATTGCTTATGGGGAGCGACTCATCGCCTTTCAAGAACCGCCCTTCAGGGGTCTCCCTCTCCTGAAAATCGGTCAGTTTCTCCGCGGGGAGCGGAAGGCCTTTCAAACAACAGGGATGGGCTCAGCTTATCATCCTGAGGATGTCGTTCCACGTGACGAGGATGAACAGGATTATAAGGAACAATATGCTGGCCTGCTGTATGATGAGCTGCTTCTTGGGGCTGAGCGGTTTGCCTCTCACCTTCTCAACGGCGAAGAAGAGGATCTGTCCGCCGTCGGCTATGGGGATAGGGAGGAGGTTAATGATGGCGATGTTGATGCTTATGAATCCCAATACGAAGAGGAATCCTGAAAACCCAACTCTGAAAACGCTGGCGGTTATCTCGATGATCCCAAGCGGACCGCTTACATATCTGGGTGAGATCTCATGTAGTATAAGTTTTTTCAGCACGACAAGTGTTTTATCCACCGTCAGGACGCTCTGTTTGATCCCCGCGCCGATCGCACGTATGGGATCATATCTGATCAGCTTGATCTCGCTTCCGAAGAACATCCCTCCCAGATCCTTTACCTCTCCGTTCTCGTCGAATTCCAGCTTCAGGCTTACGGTGAACCTCCTTCCATCTCGCTCAACCCCGAGCCTGATCGGTTCACTTGGGTTTCTCTCGGCCTCAGTGATGATCTCCATGAAATGTGTGATAGGCCTTCCGTTGACGGAGATGATCCTGTCTCCGGGCCGGATGCCGAGCTCGGAGGCGGGGCTTCCAGGCTGAACCTTTCGGACGACCGGATCTATCACCTGGACGATCCCCAATTTACCCACCTTGCCCATCTTCTCCTGCTTAAACTCCTCTGGGACAGCCCTGAGGGTGAGCACTTTTTCCCCACGGCGCACCTTTAAAGTTATCTCCTCCCCTGGATGGACGAGGATATTCTCCCTGACTTCATCCCAGCTTGAGGTTTTCTCGCCATTTATGGCGAGTATCACATCCCCGGGTCTAAGCCCTGCTTTTTCGGCCGGGGAATCAGGTAGGACGTATCCTATCTGCGTGCTCTGGTTCGTCTGAGGCATGCCGATCATATAGACGAGCGAAAAGGCCAATATCCCGAGCAGCACGTTCATGGCCGGTCCGGAGATGGCTATGAACATGCGTTTACCGATGGAGGCTGCCGCGAAGGAATCCGGATCCTCGTTCACCTTCATGTCCTTGCCCGGCCCTTCGCCCTTCATCTTGACGTATCCGCCGAAAGGCAGAAGCGAGATGCAATAGTCTGTCCCATCCCTTACCAATCCAAACAGCCTCGGGCCGAATCCGAGCGAGAACCTCTCGACCTTAACGCCCGATCGCTTGGCGGCTATAAAGTGGCCGAGCTCATGGATGAAGATTATGAACCCGAGCGATATAACGGCCACGACGAATACGTAAAGGTTAGAAAGCCATACCATCCTCTCTCATCCCTCCTCGATTATCTTCTCCGCCGTCTCCCTCCCCCATCTATCCGCCTCCAGGAGGTCATCGAGCGACGGGGAGAAAACAGGTTCATGGGCATCCATGACCCTCTTTATGAGCTTCGGTATATCGGTGAATTTGATCCTTCCGTCTATGAAGGCGGCGACCGCCACCTCATCGGCAGCGCTCATGACGGCCGGCATGCTGCCGCCTATCCTCGCCGCCTCGTATGCATATCCCAGACACGGGAATGCCTTCATATCCACGGGCTCAAACGTCAAAGTTCCCACCTCCACCAGGTTCAGATATCTGTCAGGGGCAGGCGTTCTTCTGGGATAGGTGAGGGCATATTGGATCGGAGTTCGCATGTCGGGTACGCCCAGCTGGGCTATGATGGAGCCGTCCACGAGTTCGACCATCGAGTGGACGATGCTTTGGGGATGCACGACCACATCTATCCTCTCAAGCTCCATCCCGAACAGCCACATCGATTCGATCACCTCAAATCCCTTGTTCATCAGCGTGGCTGAATCTATCGTGACCTTAGATCCCATCCTCCAGTTTGGATGTCTGAGAGCCTGTGAGACGGTTACACCTTCAAGCTCGCGTGGTGAAAACCCTTTGAACGGACCTCCTGATGCGGTGAGGATCAACCTTTTGACCTCATCCCTCGATCTACCCTGTAGGCATTGGAATATGGCGCTTATCTCGCTATCGACGGGAAGAAAGTTAACGCCGTATCTCTCGATTTCCCTCATGACGATCTCACCTCCAGCCACCAATACCTCCTTATTGGCGAAGGCGACGTCCTTACCGTTGCGGATGGCCTCAAGCGTCGGCAATAAACCTGAGATGCCGACCATGGATGAGACCACCATATCGGCCTCATCCATCACCGCTATCCTTAAAACGCCTTCTTGTCCGCTGAATACTTTAATGCCTGTCCCCTCCAGCATCTGAGACGCCCTTTGAGCCGCCGCTTCATCTGAAAGAGCGATCGCCTTGACCTGGAACCTCAGAGCCTGTTCGGTTATCGTCTCCACACTGCGTCTGGCGGCAAGCCCAACCGCTTTTAACTCGTCCGGAAGCGACTCGATCACCTGAAGGGCGTTTCTCCCAATTGATCCCGTTGAACCTAAAATGGCGATTCCCTTCATTCCCCTTTGATAATCTGTCTGATTCTATCTTTCAAATTTAAAAGCGTTTTTCTCGTGTAGATCATCTCAATTTCTCCACTATGATGATACGCTACGATGTGACGCAGGTCGCTTAATTGTCGATACCACCCGATTCCGTCAGTCACGAGGAAGAAATGCGTTTCCGGATCTTTAGCCTTCAATATCTTGAGGATATCCCCAAGCACGTCGGTAAGCTTGCTACCCGTTGCTTCATACCCTTTTACTTCAATTATGATTTGAGGTTCAAAACGAGAGGGAATCATAAAATCAGCTTTAGCCTCTTCGCCGAATCTACTGATGAAATTCGCTTTGGAGTCATAAGATATACCGATCTCATGTTGGAGACCCTTAAGAATATCCTCTACAGCATCTTCAATGGCAGCGCCTCGCCGTTGGCCACGAATAGCATGGCCGCGCATGTGTTTATAGCGTTCCAGTAAAATATCTTGCAGTTTCCAATCGCGAGCTCGATGGGCTTCTATCGTGTCTATCAATCCCAAGGCTACGAGTGCTTCTGCGATCTCGTCAGCATGACGGCTACATTTGCTTCGGATTGAGGCGAAGTCTCCTCTGATCCCCCTGGCGTTAATCTCATTAGCGATGGCGTCCTGAGAGAGATCCAAGAATAGTCGAAAGACATCCAATGCGTAAGTCTCTTCCTCTAATAGCGTCGTAATAGTCGATTGGTCCAACGGAGAACGGTTTATTCGTCCGATTATTTTAGGAATGGCATCGATAACCTTGCGTCCTATGTCGTTTAACCACTCTGCGGGGATTCGCTCGATCTGCTCAAGCAATTCTTCCAACGTTATTCGATCTGACATGGAATCACTCCATAACCTCGCGGTCTCGATATCTCGCAAATGTAATCTCGATCTCAGCTCCTCCGGTTATCAAAAGGGGTTGATCTATTCCTAATCTTCTTTTGATCACCGGTATCAGCTTTTCGTTGATTTCATAACCTATGCTGTTACGACCTAAGTTCATAGCAGCTAGCGTCGTCGTCCCCGATCCCAGGAAAGGGTCAAGGATCGTATCGCCCACGAAGGAATACATGCGAATTAGCCTTCTGGGTATCTCCTCAGGGAAAACCGCCTCGTGACCTTCAAACCATTCCGTCTCCGTTTCCACGCGCCAGATGCGCTGAACATACTCCTTCCAGGTGTGCTTGTCAATCCTGCTGGCCTCTTTAATTGCCGGATCAACCTGACGTTTGCCGGGCTTTTTCAAGATGAAGATATATTCAAAGTAGACGTTATTATAGATTGTAGCCGGATAGAGATAAGAACCTAAAAGCGGTCCGCCGAAGTTCCGGTTAAATCCCTTATCCCAGATGAAGACATCGAGCAGCCGAAATCCGATCTCGTGACAGAGCATCAGGAGGTCACTGGATATAGGCGCTCGATAGAGATTATTTTCCTTATAGAAATATTTCGTCCGGATGTCGGCTACATTGAGACAAAATCGCCCATCTGGTATCAGAACTCGCCATACCTCCTGAAAGACATCGCGGATCATATCCCGATATGAGTTATAATCGAACTCCTGCCCCTTTTCCATCTTGGTAGTTACGTAGGGTGGACTGGTTACCACACAGTGAACGAATTGATCAGGAACTTCCGTCATTTTTCGGGAGTTGCCGATATAGATCTTATGAAAGGTTTTCATCATAACGCTCATGCTTGAAACATCCTCAGGTAGATAATCATAACGGGAACGGCCGGGATCATGCTGTCGCATCGATCGAACATGCCGCCGTGTCCCGGAATGAGGTTTCCCGAATCCTTTATCCCCGCGTTTCTCTTTATGATGGATTCCGTCAGATCCCCTATCTGCCCTGTTATCCCCATCACCAAGCTGAGAGAGATAAGATGGGGAAGCGACAGCAGGTCTAAGTTGAAGATGTATTTAACCGCCACTGCCCCTCCCATCCCCCATATCAGACCGCCTATCGATCCCTCGATCGTCTTGCCAGGGCTAACGGCAGGGATGAGCTTATGTCTGCCGATCGCCCTGCCAGTGAAATACGCTCCCGTGTCCCCCAGCCATATCACGGCCAAAAGCAACAATATGAGTTTCAGCCCTTCATCCATCATCCTGAGCTCCACCAGGTGAAACCCATACATCCAGCCGATGTATATGAGGCCGAAAACGGCAGAGGAAAGCGAAAGCAGAGCTCCTTCACCCTTTCGATGGACCACATTGAAAAGAGAGATCAACAGGATCGCCCCGATCAGGAAGGGCATAGGGTTCAGACTGAGATAGGCCAGTATCGGCATTATCCCCACGGTCAACACACCAATGGGTTCTGGAAACCATACCCCCAGGTTTCGACCTATCCTTACAAACTCCAGATAGATCATAACGGTTATGACACACGAAAGGGCCGTAAACGAAATCGGATGAAGGGATAAAGCGAGGATGATCGGAACGAACAGGAAAGCACTCAGGATTCTTCTAAGCATCAGATACCACCGAATCTCCTTTCACGTCTCTGATAATCTATTACCGCCTCAAGCAGATGCCGCTTCCGGAAATCGGGCCACAACACCGGCGTTATGTAGAGCTCCGTATATGCGATCTGCCAGAGCAGAAAATTGCTCACCCGCATCTCACCGCTCGTCCTTATGAGCAGATCGGGATCCGGAAGGTCGGAGGTGTAGAGATGATCTGAGATGAGATCCTCATCGATCTCATCGGGGCTCAGCCGGCCCGATTTGACCTTATCGGCTATCATCCTGGCGGCGCGCGTGATCTCCTTTCTCCCGCCGTAATTGAGGGCCAGGACCAGCTTCAACCCCGTGTTATCCTTGGTTTGTTCGATCGTCTTTTCAAGCTCGTCCAGCACATCGGGGGGCAGATTCTCTATATCGCCTATAGCTCTGACCTGAACGTTATTGCGGTCGAGTTCCCTCCTCTCCCTCCTGAGCTGCTCTCTAAGAATGGCCATCAACACCCTGATCTCAGATCTGGGGCGTTTCCAGTTTTCGGTCGAGAAGGAATAGAGCGTGAGCGCCTCTATTCCGATCTCACCGCATATCTCGACAACATCCCTGACGGACTGAACAGCGGCCTTATGTCCTTCAGTTCTCGGCAGGTGGCGTTTCTGAGCCCACCTGCCGTTGCCGTCCATTATGATGGCGATATGCCTGGGAAGGTTGTCGGGGTCGAGAAGAGCTTTCAGCTCCTCGACCGAAAGTTCGCTCAGATCCCTTTCAGACTTCAAGTAACTCCTTCTCCTTGTTCTCCAAGTGTTCGTTGATCTGATCGACGTATTTATCGGTGAGTTTCTGCACCTCGTTTTGATATCTTCTGCTATCGTCCTCGGAGATCTCACCGTCTTTTTCCATCTTCCTCAGCTTCTCTATAGCGTCCCGCCTGATGTTACGAACGGCCACTCTGCCCTCCTCGGCGATCCTGCGAACGACCTTGACCAGCTCCTTTCTTCTCTCCTCGGTGACCTCAGGGAGAACCAACCTTATGACGTTCTTATCGCTCAGCACGTTAAATCCGAGATCGGATTGAGATATCGCCTTCTCGATATCTTTAATGGCGTTTTTATCCCAGGGTTGGATCAATATCACGCGCGGCTCGGGGATGGAGATGGTTGCAAGTTGATTGACGGGTAATCTGCTTCCGTAGTAATCGACCTGAATCCCCTCGAGCATGGTCGGCGAGGCCCTTCCGGCCCTTATGGTGGCGAACTCCTTGGAGGTTGCCTCAACTGCCTTCTTCATCCTCGCTTCAGTATCTTTAAGCAGAGCCTTCAAACTTCTCTCGTCAGCCATTTTATTTCCCCCTTATTCTGGTTCCTATGGGATGTCCAAGGATGACTTCGATCATGTTATCGAGAGGAAGAAGCTTGAAGATCACTATTTCAAGCTCCTTGCCCCTGCAGAGAGCGAACGCTGTCAGATCCATGACGCCGGCTTTCAAATTCAGCGCATCATCGCAGGTCAGTTCAGAGTATCTGACGGCATTTGGGTTTTCGAAAGGATCGTCTGAATATAAGCCATCGACCTTTGTGCCTTTAAGCACGGCGTCAGCTTTCACCTCCAACGCCCTGAGAACAGCGCCAGTGTCCGTGGTGAAAAAGGGGTTTCCGGTGCCGCCGGCGAAGATGACGATCTCACCTCGTTCCATCCTTTTCATCAGCTCCAGATGCGAGGGGCTCTCGGCCACCCTGTTTATGCTGATGGCGCTGAAGACAAAAGCGCTACAACCCAACTTCCTGAGCATCCCGCCAAGGGTAAGAGCGTTGATGACGGTGGCGAGCATCCCGATCTGATCGGATGTGACCCGATCCAGCTCTCCGTGCTCCGCTCCGCGCCAGATGTTCCCGCCGCCGACGACCACTCCGAGCTGAACGCCCATATTCCGGATCTGAATCAGCTTTCGGGAGAGCCCCCCCAGGAAGGAGAAATCTATCGGTTCTCCCCCGGGAGGCTCCCCCCGAAACATCTCACCGCTCAGCTCCAATATCACCCTCTTGTAGACGGGTTTAATCTGAGTCATCCGATCGGCCGAGGACATATCTGGTGAATCTTCTGACGACGATGTTTTCGCCTACTTTGGCGGAGACCTCTTTGACCAGTTCTCCAACCGTTTTGCTGTCATCCTTGATGAAGGGTTGCTCCAGCAGGCAGGCCTCGGTGAAGAACTTCTCGAGCCTTCCCTCAACGATTCTATCGATCACCCTCTCAGGTCTGCCTTCGTTGAGGGCCTGCTCACGGAGGATCTCCTTTTCCCTCTCGACCACCTCGGGAGGAACGTCCTCCTTACTGATGTATTTGGGATCAGTTGCGGCGATCTGCATCGCCACGTCCTTGGCCAGTTGCTGGAAGATATCGGTCCTGGCGACGAAGTCCGTCTCGCAGTTAAGCTCCAGGAGCACCCCGATCTTACTACCGGCGTGAATATAGGAGGCTATGACGCCTTCCGAAGCCGCTCTGTGTTTTCTCTTATCATACGTGCTTATCCCCTTGCGTCTGAGCCATTCTACGGCGGCTTCCATATCGCCGTTTGTCTCCTGGAGCGCCTTTTTGCAGTCCATTATTCCAGCGCCAGTTTTCTCCCTGAGGGATTTGACCATTTCGGCGGTGACCTGCATCTATGCTACCTCCTCCTGGTCGTTTTGATCTTGGACCTCTTCTTGGACTTCCTCTTGAACATCTTCCTGAACGTCCTCTCCTTGATCTTCCTCGACCGATTCTTCGGCTACCTCCTCAGTTTCAGTTTTCTCCTCCTCAGCTTCCTCCCCGCCTGTCATTTCTTCTTCAGGTTCAGGCGTTTCGGTTTCAGCTTTGACCTCAGCAGGTGTCTCAGCACCTTCCTCCACCAGTTCCCCTTCCATCAGCTCACCCTTGCCTTCCAGGATGGCATCGGCCATGAGCGTACAGAAAAGCCTGATCGATCGTATCGCATCGTCGTTGCCGGGTATAGGATAGTCGATCAGATCCGGGTCACAGTTCGTATCGACCACGGCGACGATCGGAATGCCGAGTTTGTTGGCCTCGGCAACGGCTATCCTCTCGCTTCGGGTATCGACGATCAGCACGGCATCGGGAAGCTTTTCCATGGTTTTGATGCCACCCAGATTTCTCTCTAGTTTCTCCTTCTCGCGCTGGAGTTTAACCACCTCTTTCTTAGGGAGCTTCTCGAAGGTCCCTTCCTCTTCCATTCGTTCCAGCTCCAGCAATCTATCGATGCTTCTGCGAATGGTTTGAAAGTTGGTCAACATCCCTCCGAGCCATCTCTGATTGACGTAGTACATCCCGCACCTTTCGGCCTGTTCCTTAACCGAATCCTGGGCCTGTTTCTTGGTGCCGACGAAGAGAACCTTACCGCCCTGGGCGGCCAGCTCTTGGAGGAAGTCATAGGCGATCTTCATCATCCGGAGGGTTTTTTGCAGATCGATGATGTAGATGCCGTTCCGCTCCGTGAAGATGTATCGGGCCATCTTCGGATTCCAACGCCTGGTCTGATGCCCGAAGTGCATTCCTGCTTCCAGAAGCTGCTTCATCGTGACGTTAAACAATTTCAAAACCTCCTTACTAGCGGTTATCCTTCCACCCCTCTCCGCCTGCACAAAACCCTCGCCCCCAAAGGGCACCGCCGCGCAGATAGGGGTGTGTTTGATGGTTTATGTGATCGGGGGGCTTAAGAAAATATAACAAATACCTCCCTGATTGGCAAGGAGATTCACAGCCCTAGCTGATCGGCTATCCCCTTCATCGCCTCAAGCACCGTCCCTATGTGCTCCTCCAGCGGCACGCCGAGCATCTCCGCCCCCTTGATTATATCCTCCCTCTTCACCTTTCTGGCGAAAGCCTTATCCTTCATCTTCTTCCTGACCGAGCTGACCTTGACATCCGCTATTTTCTTGGAAGGTCTGACGAGGGCCACAGCAACTATGAAACCGGTCAGCTCGTCTACGGCGAAAAGGGTTCTCTCCATTAAGGTCTGAGGCGGATACTCCTCATAATTGGCGTGGGATCTCACGGCGTTTACGATGTCCTCGGGATATCCCCTCTCGGCGAGGATCTCGGCACCTTTGATGGCATGTTCGCCCGGGGTTGGATACCTCTCGTAATCGAAATCATGCAGTAATCCCGCTATCCCCCACCTCTCCTCGTCCTCGCCGAATCTCCTGGCGTAAGCCCTCATGGCAGCCTCGACGGCTAGGGCATGTTTGATTAGGTTCTCGTTTTTGGTATACTCCCTGAGCAGCTTCATCGCTTCATCCCTATTTATACTCATCTTCCACCTCCTGAGATCAACTCAAGCTGTGATAGCACCTCGCCGAGCTTTTTGATCTGATCTCCGTATTCGGCCCAATCTCCTCGTTTGATCGCCCGTTGGGCCATATCATAATGCTGTTTTGCGAGCTTTATCAACTGATCGGCAGTTGCGGATTGGACGGCAGGACGCCGCTTCGGTTTGGCGTTGACCTTTGTCACCCCGGCCGGGGAGGGAGCCGCTGAGATCGCTCCTCCTATGAACATCCTTCTCAGAGCGTCCTCTAGCGTCATCCCCATCACTACGCTCATCTTCTCGCTCTGCTTATACCCCACGACCACGCGGCTGAGCTCAGGTATGGCGTTCTCCGATTGTTCCGCCTGGATATATATCGGCTCGACGTAGAGGACTGAGCCGCTCATAGGGATGATCAGCAGGTTTCCACGCAACACCCTCGACCCCCGCATATCCCACAATGATAGGTCCTTGGAGATCTCTGGATTCTGACTTATAAAGCTTTCGACCTGCATCGGGCCGTTGACGAGCTGACCCTTTGGGAATTTATAGACCAGTAGCCTTCCGTAGTCCGGTATGTCGCATCTGGCGGCCAGCCAGGCGGTCAAATTGGCTTTGCCGGCCGGCGTATAGGGGATCATGATCAGGAATTCGCTTTTCTTCTCATCGGGCAGGGTGACTATGAGGTAGTACGGCTCCACCGGCTGGATGTTGCTTTTACCCGTCTGTTGTGGTCTTACTCCGGTAAGTCTTGAAAGCGGCGATACTTGGGGTTGTTGCTCGCCTTGGATGGCCGTATTGTCGTATATCTCATATCCTATCTCCCACAGGTCCTCACGAGCATAGAAGACGTCGGGCGTGGTCATATGATAGGATCTGTATTTGAGGGCCTGGATCAAAAATAACGCCATCGGATACCTCGCGTGAGCCTTGAGCTCCTGCGGCATGCTTTCAAACGGCTTGAACATATCGGGAAACATCTTCATGTAGCACTGGATCATCGGATCGTTCGCCTCATCCACCACGTAGAAATCGACGTTTCCGTCATAGGCGTCCACCACGATCTTGACGGAATTACGGATGTAATTGCCCCATGGTTCTCCTCTTGTCCTCAGCACTCTCCTCGCTGTCTTGCGGCCGAACTTCGACCTGACCATCTCCTTGAACACATCCTCCATCGGCTCAGAGTAAGGGAAACGATGCGTGACCGTGTAGGCGTCTATTATCCAATAGAGCCTTCCGTTTGCCATAACGATGTAGGGATCCTGATCGAACCTCAAGAACGGGGCGATCGTAGAGATCCTATCCTGGATGTTTCTGTGGAACAGTATCCGGCTGTTCCGGCTTATCTCGCCTGAAAGGAGCATGTTGATGCTTTTGAACTTCCAGGCGAATATCAGCTTACGGATTAGGGAGGAGAAGGGAACCCCGCCTTTGCCCTGATAGCTATTTTTGACGTAGCTTTCTGATTCCTCCATCGGATAATCGAATTCCCGCGGCTCGGCGCTTTGAGGATTGACGATCACATAGTGATTCGTCATCTCGCCGTAATATATTCTGGGACCGGGGTTCTCCTTTATCCTCTCCGGCCATTCAGGGGCATAGTTCAGCGGTATGTCCTTGACGTAGAAGCGGGGACGACCGTTTAGGATCTCGCTGACGGGCACGACACAGATGCCGTAACCGTGGGTGAAGGTGAAGGTCTGGTTAACCCAGGTCTTAGCCTCAGCCCTGAGCTGATTGTAATTCAGCTCCCTGGCGGCGAGCATTACCTGTCTCAGCCTTCCGTTTATCCTGTATCTATCGATATCCACATCCGAAAAATCGTATTGAGGTCTGAGAACCTGAAGCTGTTTGAATATCTGCTTCAGCGGCCGCCAATCCCACAACCTCACGTTCTCCATAAACGCCTTATCGCTCGTGACCACATCGTAGGTGAGCCGGCCGATGACCGGGTACTCCTTCTCCTCGATCCTATCCAGGTTGTATGCGTATCGGGTGAATTTGATGTTATATCCTATAAACGGCCTTTCGAGATTGAGCTCATTGGGTTTCACTTTGAACTTCTGCACCGTCGCAGGCCATATACCGCCTAGGAAGGCGACGATGAATATCAACACCAGCGATCCCACGGCGTATCTCGTTCGGCGCATGAAAATGCTGATGAGAAAAACGAATCCGGCCGCTATGCACAGGAACATCAATATCCAAAGCACCGGTTTTCTGGCATACACGTCCGCATATCCCGCTCCGAAAACCCTGCCCCTGGTCGAATAGAGCAGGTCATACATCAAAAACCTGTAACCCCATGCTCTGCTGAAAAGGGTTATGGCCATCAGAGTGAAGACGTGAGCTTTGACCCTGAAAGGCGGGGCGAACCGGTTACGCCTATCCAGGATCTGACCGTGGAAGAAATAGACGGCAACTGTGGCTATGGTTATGAGGAGAAAGATCCCGAAGATCCACCCATATATATATCGCAGGAAAGGCATCTTGAAGATGTAAAACCCGGCGTCCTTGTGAAATATCGGATCGATCAGATTGAACTTTATCCCATCGGAATTGAAGTATCTCAGAACCACCTCCCAATGTGACGCTGTCGAATACCCGAGGATCAGACTGAAGAAGATCGAAAGTATACCTAAAGCGACGAAGATGTACTTACGTAAGTCGAAATCGGGCCTCCCCAACGGCATCGCGTCGATTATCGCCGGGCTCAAAGCGCTGGAGAAACGCCATATCAGATAGAGGTTGCCCAGGGTTAACCCCAAGAGCAACACCGTCGCCGTAACCCCCATCGCCACCTTCGTCCAGAATATCTTCGTGAAGACGGAGGCATAGTTTAGATGTTTGAACCACAGATACTCCGGATAGACCGATACGATCAACCTACCCAGTATCCAAACCGCTATCAGTATAAGAATGATAGCGACAAGCTTCCTCAAAGGTCCCTTCATCCTTATCTCCTCCATGGAATTGGGTTCACTCAAATTCTCAGTGTAGCGGTTATCCATTCAGCTCTCTGCTACACTCACCGAAAAATATGAGCGATCAGAATTCTCCTCCCAGGCCGAAGTGGAAGATCGGACCGGGCCCGATATGAACCAAATTCGTCCTCCAGGCCAAATCCATATTCAATGCAAATATCCCCAAATTCATCCTCAATCCTAATCCCACAGACGAGGCCAAATCGACCAGCTCCAACTTCCTCCCCTCTATCTTCCACAATCTCGGCCTCTCTCCCCTGTACCATGCCGCTCCCATATCCATGAAACCTATCCCCTTTATACCACCTATACTCCAACTCACAGGCCACCCAAACCGGATCTCCTCTATCAGCGGCACCCTCAACTCCACATTCATCAACATCATCCGCGATCCTCTCAAATCCTCATATCCATAACCTCTCAGCGTATCTATACCTCCGAGATAGTATATCATATTATCCCTACCCTCGCTAGCTGCTCCCATACCTCGAAACGCCAATACACCTCTCCCCACACCTTGATAGCGCCTGATATCAAAGCTGTAATTGGTCATTTCTAAATCACTCCCTAGACACCCCAATGTCCTCTCAATCCCTATCGCATACCTGCTCCCACCCCTCGGCCCCATCTCGCTCCAACTCACCGTGTCCCCTATCAGATACGCACTCAGATAGGTGATATTACCTCTATCAAGCGGCTTTGATGTCCAGAAATCATACCTGAACGGCATGGAGATCATCTCCAGTTGAACCTCCAACCGCCTGTACCTGTCAAACGGATAGCTCATCAGAGCCGCTGCTCCTGTATTGCGTTCAAGATACCATTCATCTCCCCATATTCCCCTCACCAGATGTACCGTGTGGTAATTATACAGTCCCACCCCGAAATCCGGTCTCAACCCGAGGTAATAGTAGTAGGCGACGAAATCCGGAGCGAAATACCCGCTCTGTCCCATCAACGTCAGCATCACACGATGATTCCCCATCATATCGCTCGCTACAAGCTGCGTCGTGTTCCTCAATATCCCATCCGAATACATCGTGAAGTCGGTGAATATCGCATCCAACATCAGCTTCGGCCTATACCGCCTCCTGCCGACTATCCCCTCTTCACCTCTCCCCTCTCTCTCCTCCCCTCCCGATTTGGCAACCGGAAAGCTCACCGTCTCGGGTGTTAACGAGGATACTTCCACCCTGTATATATCCTGCCTGCCGTCGTGATACCCCACGTAAGCAAGAGCCTTCCCATCCGGTGATAGGGCAGGGGAAAAACAACCCGTTATAGCCCCGACCAATCTGACCACCTCCCCCTTGCCGACCTCCATACGATAGATGTCATTGAAACCCGTCATGTCTGAAACGAAGAGAAGACCCTTACCGTCGGGAGTCCACCTCGGAGAGATACTGTTGAATCCCCATCCCGTCAATACCCTCTCCTCGCCGCTTATCAGATCCCGCACCACTATCCGTCGCCATCCTCCCCTCTCCGATGAATAGGCCAGCTTCTCATCTCTCGGATTCCATGTGATCCCTCCCTCGTCGTATATATCCCGCGTAACCCTGCTGATGCTAACCTTCCCAACCTGAAGCCGCCTGAGCGAGAGAAGATAGATATCCGATTGCCCATCCTTCAACCCCACAAAAGCGATCCTCCCTCCCTCCGGAGACCACTCCGGCGACCAACAAGAATCGAAGGGCATCGAGATCTTCCTCAAATCCTTCGTTATCAGGTTGTAGATGAAGAGAACCTCCCCTCCCTCCTTCCGAGCGAAAAAGGCCAGCTTATCCCCATCCGGTGACCATGCTATCCCGTTGCCTCTGATCTGTATCTCCTCGTATTGACTCCTGTAGAGATGTGTGATCGGTCTCATCACCTCTCTGCCGTCTGTGGAGGTGATGAGGCTGATATCATAATGACCCCCTTCTGTCGTGATACACGCCAGAAGATCCCCGCTCGGCGACCATGCGAATTTGAGATAGCCCCCCTCATCGGAATGTGTCAGCTGCTTTGAAAACACATCCGGCATATCCCTCTCACCCACCAGGGGATAATATCGTTTCCTCAACTCCCTTCGCCATCCCTTATCAAACTCCTCCTCTGATATGCCCAACACGTTCTTCATCGCCTCATCCAGGTTCTTCGTCCGGCTATGTCTCAGCTCCTGAAGGATGGAGCCGATCTTATCCTCCCCGTATTTCCGGGCGAGAAACATCAGCGCAGATTGCCCCTCCTTGTATCCCAGATAGACCTGTGAGCCCAAGGCTGAAAAATCCTGCAGCTTCGTCAACGGCACGAGCTCGTTCGTCACAACGGCGTTCCTTAAAACCATCTCCCCAACGGAGTCCATATCCTGTGCGAAATACTCTGCCATCCCCTCGATGAACCATAGCGGCGGACTGTAGAGAAACTCACCGGTGTAGATATGCGCTAGAGGCTTGTGATAGATGATGTCATATTGGAATATGTGCGTCAGCTCGTGAAATAGAACCTCTCTCAGCTCCCTGCGCGAGCCGGTAAACGGTATGACGACCCTGTGCTTGAATATCTCCGCAAATCCACCAACCCCCTCCGTCAGATCCGCAAGCGTGACGTTCGTCTGTCGAAAGTCATTGTGGGACTTGTATAGGATTATGGGCGTGCGGCCCTCTATCTCGTGATCAAGCGCATCGCTCAGCCGCTGATACGCCTCCTCTATTATCCTCCCAACCTCCGGCACCAAGGCAGCCTCTGTAGGGTAATAGTATATGTCAAAATGATCCGTCTTGTGGAGCATCCATTTGAACCTCTTCTCAGTCACCTTGTTCTTGCCGAAGAACTGGGAGTATGATGATGTGGCCCAGGAGAGGTGATTCTGTAACAGAGGCGGAGTGGCCCATAGAGGCGTGAAGCCGACCAGGATCATCAGGATAACGAATGGTATACCTATGGTGTATCTCGGTTTCATCTCAGCAGATACCTCTCCTCTCTCTCATAGTGTGGCGCTATCTTCTTGAGAAACTGCGATATCGCATCCAGGGTGAGCCTCTCCAGGGCGGGATTATCCTGAGCAACTTCCGAGACGATCAGCGATCCGATGTTATGTGCCTCAGAGTAGGATGGCTCATACTCCTCATCGAGAATCGGCTTGCCTGTCTTGGAGTCGATCAACATCAGATGGAGCTTGAGATAATAGGTCTTCTCATAATATGTGACCGCCTGGGTCACATACTGCCTCAGTTGAGGCGAATACCTCTCAACGTAATATCTCCTCGGTTCGCTGACATGATACAGCTTATATGTCCCCGCTATGACGGCGTCCACCCCCAATTCCCCACATATATCCACCATCTGTTCTGGGCTTTCGAGCGTTTGGATTGATATCTTCTCCCCTTCCAATATCCGCCTTGTGGTCTGGGCATCGATCAGGTTAATCCCTTTCACCTTGGCGATCTCCCTCCTGATGAAATACGAGATCGATTCGCCCTGATCCCCGTTTCTATCATCCTTCTTCAGGGGCAGAAGGGGCAGGACGGCTATGGAATGGTAACGGCTTATATCGATCTTTGAGGGGGTATTCACCTTGATCCATATCTTCTCAGGGCCTCCACAGCCTAAGATCAGGATGAGTATGACGGCGAGACTAACCTTCCCCTTCATCTCTCCCCTTACGTCTCTGCTGGATTTGTTTGAATCTGATATAATTCCGTTGAATAGCCTTGTTTCTGGGATCGAGCTGCAGGGCTTTTCGGTATTCCCTTTCGGCTTCATCGTATTTCCCCATAGCTTCATAGGCAACGGCAAGGTTGTTGTGGGCTCTGGCATCTTTGGGATTCATCTGGACGATCTTCTCCCATCTGAAGGCCGCTTCCTTCCACAGCCCTGCCTTCGCAGCGCAAATAGCAAAGTCGTTATACTCCTCGATCAAGTCCTTCCTAGTTCCACATCCGGTTAGCATGAGGATCGAGGAGAGCATGAGGATATAGAAAGCGATCGATCTCATGGGTAGCTCAACCTCGGTTTAACGATACCATAGCAGCCCAGATATTGTCAAGAGAGAATCCCTTCTTGACAGCATCCGGGAAAGCTGATAAAATCGAGGTGAACTCGGAGGGGGTACACCGCATGGATAGGAGAACGGAGATACTGAAGGGATCGATAATCAGAGTGCTGTTTGTGTTGATGTGGCCCATCGTGTTAGGAAACTTGATGCAGACGGCCTACAACCTCGCCGATACCTTCTGGCTCGGCAAGCTAAGCAAGGAAGCGCTGGCCGCTCCCACCATAAGCTGGCCGATCATATGGCTCATGTTATCCTTAAGTGACGGTATAGGTGTTGCCGGTACCGCTTTGGTAGCTCAACATACGGGGGCCGGAAACCGGGAGGGGGCAAACAGGGCGGCCGGTCAGGTGCTGGCCTTCCTCCTTATCATCTCCTGTTCGCTGGCCACAGCAGGATTCCTCCTCATACCGTATTTGATGAGATGGATGGGTGTTGAGCCGATGCTCTTCGACAAAGCGGTTTCATATTCCAGGATAGTGTTCGCCTCCGTCCCTTTCATGTTCGGCTTCTTCGTCTTCAGCGGTTTACTCAGAGGGGTTGGCGATACGGTGACACCTATGAAGCTCGGCGCCATCTCCGTGATCCTGAACATCATCCTGGACCCCCTGCTTATATTCGGTGTGGGGTTCTTTCCGAGGATGGAGGTGAGCGGGGCGGCAATAGCGACGGCCTTTTCACGCGGGGTCGCCACAATAGCCGCCATCTACCTTCTTTTCAGCGGGAAAGTTGGGGTGAAGGTGAGCGCCCATCACCTGAGATTAAGGATGGACATGGTTAAAAAGATCGTGAAGATCGGAATTCCCTCATCGATGGGCAGCTCCGGAAGCGCCTTAGCTTTCACCATGTTGATGAAGGTGATAGCCTCTTTCGGCACGGCGGCGATAAGCGCGCATGGCGTTGGGATCAGGGTGACCTCGATCCTCCGAATGCCCGTCTTCGGCCTCGCCGCGGCCACTGCCACGATGGTAGGACAGAACCTCGGGGCGGATCAGATAAAGAGGGCTAGAAGATCCGTCTGGACGGCCACCGGTCTGGGATTTATGATGATGGTGGCTGGAGGTATTTTATGTCTCCTTCTCCGCCAGTATCTGGTCAGGGTATTCATCGACGATCCCGATGTGGTGAGGTTAGGAGCGAGGTTTTTCTCCATCATCGCCTTCTCCATACCCCTATTCGCCGTATCTAGGTTGACTTCCTCGGCGTTTCAGGGCTCCGGTCATACGATCTACTCCATGGGTCTGTCGCTGTTTAACCTCTGGGTGCTCCTGCTTCCATCGGCATATCTGGCCGGCAGAATCCTGGGGTGGGGCGTGACGGGGGTGTGGATGGCCATGGTTTGGAGCAATCTCATCACAGCGGTGGCATCGCTTCTGCTGTTCGTTAGAGGGGTTTGGGAGAGAAAGGTGATAGAGGAGGTAAGGGATGTCTGAGCTGATCGTCGGTGCCGCGCGGGCGAATATAACTCCGCCCGTCGGCATGTTGATGTCGGGCTATGCCGCCCGGAAGACCCCCGCCATAGGGGTGCATGATGAGCTTAACGCCGTGGCGCTCTACCTGAGCGACGGTGAGACGGAGGCGGGATTGATAACCGCCGATCTGATAGGCATCGACGTCCAGGGGACGGCTCTGATAAGGGAGGCCTGCGAATCCATCTGTGGCGTGCCGGCGGGAAATATCCTCGTCGCATGCTCTCACACGCACGGCGGCCCCCAAACGTCGCTCAGGAGGAGGGAGGATGAGGATGAACTGAAACGAGCATATTCTACCGTGCTGATCCATAAGATGGCGGGCGCTCTGTCGGAGGCGAAACTCAGGGCGAAACCCGTAAGGGTGGGATATGGCAGGCAGGACTGTCTCATAGCGCTTAACAGACGTGAACGGAGGCCCGATGGTAGAACCGTGCTCGGCGTTAACCCCTCCGGTCCGATAGCTCCCTACACTGACGTCATCCGTTTCGATGAGATCGAAAGCGGGAAGACGATGGCGCTTCTCTTCAGCTACGCCGCCCACGGCACGACGCTCGGCGGCGATAACCTATACTATACGGCCGACTACCCCGGTGTCGCCAAACGGTTCATAGAATCCAACCTTTCAAACGCACTCGCCCTGTTCGTGGCCGCATGTAGCGCGGACGTAAACCCACATCCACGGGGAAATTTCGAGCTCTGTGAGAGACATGGCATCCGCCTGGGCTGTGCCGTCCTTCAGGCAGCGATGGGTATCGATGAGATGGAGGAGGATCTGCGTATAGCGGTCGCTCGCTATGAGTTCGCCCTCGATCTGGGTGAGAAACCATCGCTTGAGGAGGCAAGGGAGAAGCTGAAACGGATAAGAGCCAGAGCCGAGGAGGAGATAGCAAGGGCGCGTAAGGCTGCTGGAGGCAAACCGGTGGACGAGAAAGATGCCCTTAGCTGGTTTACAGCAAGGATGCTGAGGGGGACGGAGAAACTGGTCAGGGATCTTGAGGCGGGGAAGGCCGATTTCACCATCCCCGTCGAGACACAGGCGATAGCCATAGGCGATTACGCCATCGTCGGCCTTCCAGGCGAGATATTCGTCAACATCGGCCTGAAAGTCGCCGAGGAATCGCCCTTCAAAGTGACCATACCGGTCAGCCACGCCAACGGTGCCATAGGTTACGTCCCGACCGCCGATCAGGTGCCGTTGGGTGGATATGAAGTGGAGATGGCCCGGGCGAGCCGATACGGGATCTTCATCGCTCCGGAGTCGGATCGAGTGATGATCGAAGGGGCGCTTGAGGCGCTGCGAAGGTGTTACAGGGAGGTCTCTCATGGACAGGCCTAATATCGTTTTCTTCTTCGCCGATGATCAGCGCTTCGATACGATCCATGCCCTCAACAACCCTGAGATCCTCACACCCAACCTCGATCGGCTGGTTGAACGGGGCACGGTCTTCACCAACGCCTATATCATGGGCGGCTCCTGCGGTGCGGTATGCATGCCCAGCCGCGCCATGTTGCACACAGGCCGCACGCTTTATCACATCGAACGGCAGGGACAGAACATCCCCGAAGAGCATATCCTTCTGGGCGAGCTCCTGCAGAGAGAAGGTTATATCTCGTTCGGCACCGGCAAATGGCATAACGGCACGCGATCATATGCCCGGAGCTTCAACGCCGGTGCTGAGATCTTCTTCGGCGGGATGTCCGATCACTGGAACGTGCCCGCCTGTGATTACGACCCGACGGGCGAATATAAGCCTAAGCCGAAGATCGAAAACCCCGCAAGGAGCAACAAGGTCACGTGGTGGCTCTGCGATCACATCAAAGCGGGCAAACACTCCTCCGATCTGTTTGCCGATGCGACCATCGACTTTCTGGAGAGGTATGAGGGCGATAGGCCCTTCTTCGCTTACCTCTCGTTCATGGCACCACATGACCCGCGCAGCATGCCCGAAAGATTTTTGAGGATGTATGATCCCGAAGCGATAAAGCTTCCCGAAAACTTCATGCCCGAACATCCTTTCGATAACGGCTGGCTGAGGGGGCGTGATGAGCTGCTCGCCGGATTCCCAAGAACCGAGAGGGAGATCCGCCGTCATATCGCCGAATACTACGCCATGATCAGCCACCTGGATGACGCCATCGGACGCGTGATCGATAAACTTGAAGAATTAGGTCTGCTGGAGAACACCATAATCCTCTTCTCCGGCGATAACGGATTGGCCGTCGGACAACACGGGCTGATGGGCAAACAAAGCGTCTACGACCACAGCGTTCACGTCCCCTTGATCTTCACCGGGCCGGGCATACCCCAGAATGAGAGACGGGAGGCTTTCGCCTATCTGCTGGATATCTTCCCGACCCTATGCGATCTTCTGGGGATCGAGATACCCGACACCGTCGAGGGTAAAAGCCTCGTACCGGCCCTTAAAAATCCCTCCGAGCCGATCCGCCAATACCTGCACTTCGCCTATGAGGGGCTACACCGCGGCGTCCGAGATCGGCGGTATAAGCTGATCGAATATGTCGTTGGTGGCGTGCACGTCAAAACTCAGCTCTTCGATCTCGCGAACGACCCGCGCGAGACAACGAACTTGGCTGATGATCCCCGATACGCTGAGACCCTCGTACGCCTCCGAAGGGAACTGAGAAGGGGATGGCTGGAGGATTACGGGGATACGCGGGAACAGGGACAGAGCTTCTGGAAGGTGTTCGACGCCTCGGTGGGAGAGATGCGATGAAGCCAAGGGAGAGGATACTGGCCACCTTTGAGGGTAGATCCACCGACAGGGTCCCCGTCCATCACATCGGATTTTCCGGATATGCTGCCTCGGTGATCCTCGGCAGGGAGGCCTACGTGGGGGGACAGATACAGCAATGGCGCGAGATGAAGGCCCTGTGGGAGGGTCCCGAGGCCCATAGGGAGTTTCTGGAGAGATCCGAAAGGGACGCCGTGGAGGTGGCACTGGCGTGTGGTCACGACATGATACGGCTTCAATACTGGAGATGGAGGATCAAGCCAACCAGGAGGATCGACGAGCACACCTTTCTCTTCGGAGATCTCGAGGGGAGCTGGTATGTATTGGAGTTCGATCCGAAGACCGAGCTCTTCCACAGGATCGAGGGATATAAGGAATCTATCGTTGAATCCCCCGTCAGGGGAATGTCGGAGGGAGATCTGGAGGCGTTCGTCTCCTCGAAGGAGAGGGAGTTAGAGGAATATCATCCGCCCGAAGGTCCCGATCCCGCCATCCAGGCCACGCTTGCCAGATACGGAGATTACGCCATCAGGAACTGGGGCGTAGGCGCAAGCATCCCGCATGATCAGATCTGGCTTGAGGCGGTGGCTCTGAGGCCGGATCTGGTCAAACGGTACGTCGAGGTCCAGGCGGAAAGGGCGGTGAGACAGTTGCCGCGGCTGGCCGCATCGGGAGTCAAATTGATCTTCGGCGGGGGGGATTTCGCTTCAAACGAAGGTCCCCTCTACTCCCCGAAGGTCTTTCATGACATCATGCTGCCCGCCCTCAGGAGGATAACTGAGGAGTGTCATAGGCTCGGAATGTACTACCTTTTCGCGAGCGATGGGAACCTATGGCCTGTCGCCCACGATCTGTTCGGAGAGTCGGGGGTGGACGGATATTACGAGATAGATCGTAGGGCGGGGATGGATCTGAAAAAGCTCAGGGAGGAGTTCCCCGATCTCACGTTAATCGGCAACATCAGCTCTCACACCCTGCATAGGGGAACGAAAGAACAGGTCATCGAGGAGGTTCTATCCTGCATTGATGTCGCCCAAAGATATGGGAGGGTGATAGTCGGAGTCTCGAATTATATCATGCCGGGAACGCCTCCACAAAACATAGAGGCGATGCTCGAGACCATAGAGAGATATAGATGAAGGAATTGACACTTAAAACACGCTGACGTTATAATTCGATACCGCTGAGAAACGGCATAGGAGGGAGATATGGGGTATCTCATAGGTATAGACGTGGGGACGACGGGCGCCAAGACGATACTCATCGATGAGAACGGCGATCTGAAGGCTTCCTCCTTCAAGGAGTATCCGCTTCATACCCCTTACCCGAAATGGGCCGAACAGGACCCCGAAGATTGGTGGAAGGCGACGGTCGAATCGATACGTGAGGTGATGGATCGATCCGGGGTCGATCCCGAAGATGTCAAGGGACTGGGCCTATCAGGTCAGATGCACGGGTTAGTTCTGGTGGATAAAGATCATAACGTCCTGCGGCCGGCGATACTCTGGTGCGATGTCCGGACGACGGAGCAGTGTGGGTATATCAGGGAAAAGGTGGGTATGGAGGATCTGGTCAGGATCACCTGTAACCAGCCGCTCGAGGGGTTCACCGCTCCCAAGGTCATATGGGTTCGTCAGAATGAGCCTCAGATCTTCGAAAAAGCTTACAAGATGATGTTGCCCAAGGATTACGTCAGGTTCAGGCTGACGGGTGAGATAGCGACCGAGGTCTCGGACGCGGCCGGCACTTTACTCTTCGACGTCCCAAATCGCCGCTGGTCGAGGGAGATACTCGAAAGGTTGGATATACCGTTTGAGATGATGCCGCCCTGTTATGAATCGATAGATATCTGCGGCAGGATCAGCTCCGAGGTGGCGGAGATGACAGGGTTGAAGGCGGGAACGCCGGTGGTAGGCGGCGGAGCTGACAACACCTGTAGCGCCGTGGGAAACGGAATCGTCAAATCGGGGAGGGTCTCGGCCAGCCTCGGAACATCAGGGGTTGTCCTGGCACATATGGACGAGGTGAGATATGATCCCAAGCTGAGGACCCACACCTTCTGTCATTCCGTTCCGAACAAGTGGTATATCATGGGCGTGATGCTATCGGCCGGCGGAGCGTTCAGGTGGTTCCGCGATGCGCTTGGGGATTCGGAGAAAGAGGAAGCTCAGAGTGAGGGGGTTGATCCCTACGAGATTTTGACCCGTAAGGCCGCCGAGGCGCCTGTGGGAAGCGAAGGGCTCATCTTCCTGCCATATCTGACGGGCGAGCGGACACCTCACGGCGACGCCAACGCCAAAGGGGTTTTCTTCGGCATCACCCTGCGCCACGGAAAGCCTCATATGATCCGCGCTGTGCTCGAAGGGGTGACATACGGCATGCGGGACTCCTTCGAGATATTCCGCGAGATCGGCTTGCCCATAGAGCAGGTTTACGCCACGGGCGGCGGGGCGAGGAGCGAGCTATGGAGACAGATCCAGGCCGATGTCTACAATACGGAGCTGGTCACCATCAACATAGCCGAAGGACCTGCCTTCGGAGCGGCTATCTTAGCCGGTGTGGGAGCTGGGGTTTACTCCTCGATAGAGGAGGCGACGGACAAGCTCATAAGGGTCACCTCACGCACTCAGCCTATACCTGAGAATGTCGGCATATACGACCGATACTATCAGGTCTATAGGGCGCTCTATCCCGCCCTTAAGGAGCAGTTCGACAGGGTAAGCGAGATAGTAGCGAGGTTGCACGGGTGAAATATAAACTTATAGCCATCGATGTGGACGGGACGCTGGTGAATTCGAAGGCGCAGATCAGCGAGAGGACGAAGAGGGCGATCCGGAAGGCAACCGAGAAAGGGGCGATGATCGTGATCGTCACGGGCAGGAGGTTCTGCTCGGCCAAACCGATAGTCGAGCAGCTCGGCGTTGATCTCATGATAGCGGCGCATAACGGGGTGCTCCTCAAGAGGATAAACGGGGAGTTCATAACAGGCCGATTCCTGAAACCCGACGTGGCCAGGGATGCCGTCAGGATCGTCAAACGGTTCGGGGTTGAACCGATCGTGTATCGCGGGACGGGGGACTACGCTGAGATCTTCGTCGAGGAGCCGAAGGCTGATTGGTTGGTCGGATATATCGAGCACAACCGCGAGCACGCCAGAATCGTCCGATCGCTTGAGGAGGCGATCCGATGGGATGCTCTGGAGGTGATGTCGGTGATGGACAGATCCATAGTGGATGAGGTAACCGAGCGTCTGAGGGAGGGTTTAGAGGGGAGGGCCAAGGTGCTCAAGCAGGTGCCACAGGAGGGACAACTCGCTTTCGTCGAGGTCGCCGAGAGTAAGGTCGCCAAGGATTATCCCCTGAGGTTTCTCTGCCGCAAGTTCGGGATAAAGAGGGAGGAGGTGATAGCCTTCGGCGATAACTATAGCGATCTGGAGATGCTCGAATTCGCGGGATTAGGAGTGGTAATGGGGAACGCTCACGGGGAGTTAAAGAGAGGCGATTTTATGATAGCACCGTCAAACGACGATGACGGTGTAGCTCAGGTATTGGAACAACTGGTAGGAGAATAAAGGCGAGGCGATGCCTCGCCTCTACGGTTTAATAAAGGCTCTTGATCCTTCCCCAGGTAGTGGACATCTTTTTGTTGATTCGACTGCCCATTCCTTCGAAGACCAAATCGCCCAACATCGGCTTCTGAGAATAGTTCAATCGATCATCCGTCCATCGGATCTGCTTTCTGTTGTCCCCGTCCACATCGTTATAGCATATATCAAAGCCGATAACCGCACCCAGGGTTGGTGGTCGGTCGAGCGTGAAGCTCGCCTCAAAGGCCGTCCCGTCGTTACTCCACACCGAGTATAATCTATCTATATTATCGAACGGTTTGCTTTCACCGAACGGCACGGTATACCGGTTAACGTGGCTTTTCCGGGCATAACGATCCATATCTATATAGATCTCGACGCTATCCCTTTTGGAAAGATCAACGCTTGCGATCTCAACCCTATCATCCTCAAAAGTTAGCGCTATATACAACGTGCCTCCTTTCCACACGACCTTGAATTTCCCTCTGAAATCCCCGTTTTCTCTCCAGGGTTTGCTCTCGGTAGCGTTCCAGTCGAGTTCTCCCTCTTCGGCTTCTTTCCATGCGGGATCGTCGAGCACGCCGTCCACCACGGGGGCGATATCCACCATTCTCGCCCGATAGATGAACGGATTACCCGCCTTCTCGTCGGAGGAGGGAGAGCTACGAGCAAAACCCAACACCGGAAATAGAATCAGGAGCGAGACCAGTATGAAAGTTGAGGTTACGGCTGACTTTTTCAACACCATCACCTCATATCCGTTTGCAAATAATATACCACTATATCTCCCATATGTCAAGCTTTCGAAACACTATACAGGTTTAATACCATCATACATAAATCCCGCTTCAACTCTAGGGCTTTTCAATGATTTGGCATAATCAGGCGTGGTAAGGACGTTCCCCTGGGCGTGCCTCCGAATCCGGCAGGCACGGGGGACCGCTACTACAGCGCCGGCGAAAAACGCTGAAAACCCCTATTTCAACTCGCGATTACTTTACAGCAAGGTGATGGTGAGTTATAATAAGCCAAGCTCTTGATCGGAGGAGTTGATATGGCAAAAGCGATCCGCGTGACGGTGTGGAACGAATTCCGTCATGAGAGGAGAAACGAGAGGATAGCGAAGATATACCCTAACGGCATGCACGAGGCGATCGCCTCCTATCTCCGCTCTCAGCCCGGTTTCGAGGTCAGAACGGCGACCCTGGATGAACCGGAGCACGGGCTAACCGATGAGGTGCTTGCAAACACCGACGTGCTCATCTGGTGGGGACATATGGCCCATCATGAGGTTCGTGACGAGGTGGTGGATAAGGTCCATGGGAGTGTGCTGAACGGAATGGGGCTGATCGTCCTGCATTCGGCCCATTTCTCCAAGATCTTCCGGAGGCTGATGGGAACGACGTGCAACCTCAAATGGCGTGAGATCGGCGAAAAGGAGAGGCTCTGGGTGGTTGAGCCGGGCCATCCGATAGCCGAGGGGTTGGGCGAATACATCGAGATCGAGCATGCCGAGATGTACGGCGAGCGGTTTGATATACCCCAGCCGGATGAGCTCGTCTTCATAAGCTGGTTCGAGGGAGGCGAGGTGTTCCGTAGCGGCTGCTGTTTCTACAGGGGCAAGGGCAAGATCTTCTATTTCCGTCCCGAACATGAGACCTATCCGATATACCATCATCCGGATGTGCTGAAGGTCATCGCCAACGCCGTCCGTTGGGCCGCCCCCTCAGGCATTGAAAAGATCACCTTCGGAAACGTCAAACCGCTTGAACCGATTGAACCCAAGGGATAAAATCATAACATAAATGGGGACCACCGGTCCCCTTTGAAGTCAAAGCGAGGTGTCAGGATGAAATGGTCGCTTAACACCTATAGGACCGGTCAGGACTGGGATCTGGATTACCTGATAGAGATCACCAAAAAGACCGGTTATCACGGGATAGAGTTCCTCATGGACTTCAATCAGAAACACGGACTGGAGTGGGATACGCCCCGTGAGAGGTGGGATGAGGTTAAGAGGAAAATGGAGGAAGCAGGGCTGGAGTTCGCATCGCTGACAAGCTGTCAGGTGTTCCATCATCCGTCCCAGGAGGAGAGACGGGCGAGCGTTGAGAAGGTTAAAAGGGTCATCGATATGGCTTACTTCTTCAACTGCGGGCATGTCAGGGTCCTCGGCGACAGGTTCACGCCGGAAAACCGGGACGAGGTGGTCGAAAACGTCGGCAGGTGTCTGGGTGAACTGGGGGAGTATGCCCAAAATTACGGGATAACCGTCTCCATAGAGATGCATGGCAGCTTCACCGATCCCGACCCGGCCTTGGAGGCGATCTCGATAGCGAACAGGCCGAACGTGGGGGTGGTTTTCAACTGCGTCTGGCCGAATGTAACGCTGGAGACGGTGGATGAGTTCCACGATCGGATAGCGCCCCACATAAAGATGGTTCACACCCATCGAGTTGAAGACTCATCGACGTTTGAGTTTTACAGACGGATGTTCCGCAAGCTCAAGGATATAGGTTTTGACGGATACATCTCCAACGAATCCGCCTACACCGGTCCCGATCCTGAGAAGGTATTGGCCATGTATGTGGCGCTCTACAGGGCGTTCACAGGCGAGTAAGATCTATGTTTCCGTAGCCGCAGGCTTTACGCCTGCGCTACGCCTCTTATCGACGGGACAGGCGGGTAGCCTTTCATACAAAGGGCGGTTCGCCCTGAGCGGATTCGATCAGCTTCATGGCGTTATCGAGCTCCTCCTCCGTCCCCTCCAGCAGCAACCAAACTCCTCCTTCAGCTCCTGCTATTCCGCCCGCGGCGTAAAGGGTCGCCTTTACACCGCACAAGATCTCAAGCGCCTCTATCTCGGTGACGATCGTGCCGCTCACAGGGAAAAGGGCTGGAACCTTTCCCACGGTCTGAGGGTTGGAGGCCATCCTGCTGAGCCTGTGTATATCCTCGTAAACCAGCTTCTCGAGCCCTACAGGGATGACCAGTTCGATCCTCCGAGCGATGATATGGCCGATGGCGTTCCCGATGGTTCCGCCTGTGGGATGAAGGATCAATATCCCGGCGACCTTGTTTTTATAGTCTAGGGCATTTGCGCCTTTGATAAAGACATCTCCCGGACCCATCAGCTCTTTAACGGCCGTCGCCGGATCGAGCTCTTCGACGGGTTTCCCGTCCTTGATGACGTATCCCGATATCTTCGGCTCGGAGAGCACTGCCGGTTTTTCGCCCTTGGCCGGGGTGGTTGTGCCAGCTATCATGCGATGTTTTTCGATCTTCGTTCCCAGGATCTCCTCGACCACGTATCCGTTTGTCGTTCCCCTTCCGATGGCGATTATCCCTTTACGCATCGCCCTTTTTACCGAAGGCAGAGCAGCGACGCCTTTGGCGATGAGCCTCTTTGATTCAGAGACGGTCAGGACCGCCTTGGTTATCATCTTCACCTCCCCACAACGGTTTCATTTCCTGACCTTAATCAATAACGCCAAACCTATAGCGGCAAATATGAGGTTGGCAGCCCAACAGGAGAGGGCAGGTGGGAGGGCGCCGTTCTGTCCCATCGCCTCAAACATAGCGATACCTATTCCCCAGTACATGAAGTTGACGAACATCGTTATCAGGAACCCCGCCGCGAATCCCGCCGAGCCGAACCAGATGGCCAGGGGCGCTCCGATCAAAACGACGACAAACGTGGCAAAGGGATAGGCTATCTTGTGATTCAGCTCAACCCTCTCCATCCTCACCGGCTGACCGGCCCTCAGCTTATATCTGGTTAATCTCGCCAGCTCGCTATACGTCAGCTCCTTGGGCTTCATCCCCGAGGCGGCGAAGATCGACGGGTCTTCGCGGATGATCGTATCCATCTGATCGAATTTTCTCGATTCGATCTCCCTGCCGTTTGAGAAGCTTCTCTCCAATCCATCGAGAAGCGTCCATCTCTCCCCCTCCCATTTTCCCGCTCGGGCGAAAATCGAGTTTATGAGCTGGTCTCCGTTGAAGGAGTAGATCGAGATGTTTTTCATACCGTGGTGTTCCACATCGAGGTTCTGAATATAACACACCTTATCCTCGCTGGCCCTGAAGATGACGTTTCTCTCCCGCGTGAAGGCTTTTCTCCCCTCTATCTCCCTGACCCTTCTGTTGGCGCGTGAGGCGATCTGATCGTTGAAGAATCCGGCCAAGATGCATATCCCTAGGGTTGCTATAAGTGGGGGCAGGATCATCCGATAAAAGCTCATACCCGTCGCCTTCATCGCCGTAAGTTCGTTCGTCTGGATGAACCTCCCGAAGGTGAAGAATATCGCCAGCAGCCCGGCAGCGGGGAAAACCTGCATCACCCTCTCCGGGGCCCGATAGATGATCATTCTCACCACATCCCACACAGGCTTGTCACCTGAAAGCAACTCGCCGATCTCCTTATCGCCCAGTCGGACGATGATCACAAGGGCGACGAAGAAGGCAAAGCTCATGAGGAAATATCGGAGGTATTCTCTTAGGATGTATCTCTCAAGTATCCTCATCTCCGGCTAACCCGATATACTGTACGGTATTTACCCTCCATTCGTCGACGGTTAGTCCGTATACCCCGGTATCCTCTGATATCGCAGCGACCATCCGGGGTCTTGAATTAGAAGCCCGGCGTCCGGGTTTACCGGTATGGATGGCTGTGGGAACAGCTTCCACCGATCGCCCTCTATGGGTTCGGTATAACCCTGCTCCTTATAAAATCCGATCAATTCCCCTCTCATCTCCTCCTGCTCCCGCCTACATAGGCTGAGCCCCGCCCTGTTCCTGGTCTCCTCCGGGTCGTGTATTCTATCGAAGAGGAACTCCCTTCGATCGGGAGCGGAGTAGAAGTACTTCCATCGTCGGTTCAGGATCATGTAGACGCCTAGGGGGCCCCGCTGGTACTGGCTGTAGATCGTCCTGTCATCGTATCCTACGGCCTCGGCCAGATCCACCCCGTCGAGGTTATGATCCTTAGGATCTATTCCCGCTGCGGCCAGTATGGTCGGCATGATATCAACCAAGCTTGTCGGCGTTTCGCAGATGTATCCTCGGGCGAACCGCTCCGGATATCGAACGATCATCGGCACCCTTGCCGCCGCGTCTAGCATGCTCCGCTTGCCGAAGCAGTTGTAATCGCCCAGAAACTCGCCGTGATCCGATGTGAAGATGATCATGGTGTTCTCAAGCCGGTCTGTCTCCTCCAAAGCCTCAAGTATCCTTCCTATCTGGAAATCGATGAAGGAGATACAGGCGTAGTAGTAGGCCTTCATCACCCTGAGGAGGTTGTTATCTATCCCGTTATCGCGGTATTTGTACCGATTTTGGTATCTATTCATGTAGGTGTGAAGCGTCTCAAAGCCGTCGGGACGCTTTGGCAGCGGCATCAGCGCTGCCCGATACAGCTTGTTCCAGGGAGTCGGAGGCGAGAAGGGTGGATGGGGGTGAATGAAGCTCGCCCAGAGGAAGAAGGGTCGGGATCTATCCGCATTGCGGATGAACTCCACGGCTCTATCGCCGACCCAATTGGTGCCGTGAAGCCTTGCCGGCATCTGTGCCGGCTGAGGGATGTAGTACATCTCACCCCTCTGGCCGAAGGGATCGTATACGTGATCGAAGCCGTTCGCGTGGAGGAACTTCAGGTAATCGTCATCCTCAACCCGAGCACGCATCTCCTCCTGATGCTCGCGCGTTTGAAACCCGCGTAAGGCGTGGGAATCGGGTGTGAAGTGCATCTTGCCGATGCCGTGCGTCCGATAGCCCGCCCTGGAGAGCAACTCCATCAGGCTGGGTCTATCATCGGGCATCGGATAACCGTTGTCGAAACACCCCGTGTTATGGGGATAGAGGCCGTAAATAAGCGAACATCGGGCCGACACACATACGGGCGATGGGGTGTAGGCGCTTTTGAAAAGCACCCCTTCGGCGACCAGACGATCCAGGTGGGGCGTCTTTATGATCGGATTTCCAGCCGCTTGAATGGTATCGGCCCGTTGTTGATCGGTGAATATGAGAAGAACATTTGGTTGAGACATGGTTTACCTCTCTGCTTAATGTAATTACGAATGACTAAGCGATGAGATCATTTCAGATACAGCGTGAATTCGCTCCCAGGCAAGCTTAGATTCTGGGTTCGATAGGCAGAGAAAATCGAGGAAGAGGTTATAAAAAACATCCGAAGCCCTGGGAAATCGGCGCATATCCTCTGCAATGGTTGATGAATCCAGGTTTATTCGATCAGCCCCGCATATCATCCTGAGTCGTGAAGCCCATAATGGTATTACCATCCATCTGTTGGTTCTCATCCATATGATCTGTCCATTATAATAACCGTATTTGACAGCAACCCAGGAACGCAGGTTTCTTTTGATAAGCAACTCGGAGATCTCCTTATATCTCAGCGCTTCATCGATAGGTTTGTCTCCCAAAATACATCTCGCAGTTCCCATTGAGATACCTATCCTATCGAGTTCCTCGATGAATTTCTTAGGGGCTATTTCACAGGCAGTTATGACTTTTTCTACCTCCTCAATCCGTCCTGTCAATCCGTGAACCGACCGGAATAGCTTATATAGCTCTTCTAATCCATTTCGCTCCGTAAGAGCCTTTAAGTTTTCGGGGAACCGATTAGCACTCCGTATCAAATCTCCACATTTGACGGTGATACCGAAAGCAGTTTCGATCGCTGCCCTCTGCGCATAGAATACAGAGGACGCCCAATCTTTTAATCTGAAAGATTCCTCAGCCTTAGCAAGTAATTTCATTGCTTTCTCGACGTAACAGCTCACCTTACATGCTATGATTTTCGGGTCAAATCGCTTGGAATCAATGAAGGCCTTATATCGATTCCACAAGCCATAAGGGTCATAGAGGATCCTGCATCCATAAAGCTGATCTGGTAGATCGCTCCTACAGAAGCAATCTATATCTTCTACGATAGCTTCCATCATATCCACCCATACATCATGCACATTGATCAACACGCCTTCCAAAAACCCACCCACGGAGGAGAAACATCCCTTAGATCTCCATAAAACATGTAGATCCACATCACTTCCTTCCCAAACGTCTCCCCTCGCTAAACTCCCTGAGATAACAACGCCCAATACACCCTTTTGCTTTGCCAATAAGTCGCCGTATTTCTCGGCCATGCTTCTTAATCTGTTGAGATGGTCCTCATTCAATGTGTAAACCCCATTCTAAGACAGGGAATTACGTGTAAATGAAATAAGCCGTGGCTTTACAGGTGGTATCCGTTCTGACTCTCACCCAATGGGCGCTGAAACCCATCGGAAGCTCATGGTGTAGGTATCCACCGGGCGGAACGCGGAACACATCGTAAACCTTCCAGCTCTGATTCCCCAGCGGATCAACCTCCACGGTGAACTCCACGGGACGATCGTTATCGTGCCACAGATGTAACACCTTTCCCTCGAATCCCATCATCAGATATGGATCGGACGGTTCCCAAGCTGATACTTGATCCTGCCACCACACCCCTCCCCAGCCTTTAGGTTTTCCGAACTGCCACAGATCGTCGGTCTTACCGAACCAGAGATTGGCCTGAGGCTCGCCCGCCAGGAGATTGGCGTCTCCGATGGGGGTTACCTGGTTTCCGCCCAACACAAGGAATCCCCTCCACGAGCAGAAATCCGGGATGATACGCAGATGGGTCGAAATGGGTCTAATCCCCCATATCTTACCGTCATACGCCACGGGGGAGAGCTCGTAGAACATGCCGTGACAATCCATCAGATATCTCTCGCTTTCGACCTCCCGAATCCGCGGCCACTCGGTCTGCCAGTAATGGTCGAAACAATGGCTGGCCTTCGGCAGACGATAGGTTTGCCACCTCCCTTTTGCGAAGACCTTCAGGATAGCCGACGCTTTGTCCCATCCCGTGGCGAAGATCACCTGACCCATATTCCGCCGACCCGTTACCTCGTTGAAGGGTTTTCTCTCGATGATCCTCCACACCTTACCATCCCATTCCGCCAGACGTCCCGCCTCACGTTCGCCCAGGAAGTCCGGCTCATCGTATGTGTTATTGGCCACGACCACCCTGCCGCTCCCCGTGTATCCTCCCTTAAAATGGGGCTTAGCATTTTCGGGTATCTCAAGTTCCTTCGTCAGATCGAAGAGCTCCCTCGCCCGCAGCGTGTTTAGATCGACCTCCAACATCAGCCCTTCCATCGTCAGGAAGTAGACTTTGTTCTCCGGATCTTCCAGATGCTCCATGGTCGCCGTGAGGCGGTGTTCCTTGATATCTTCGATCGTTCGGACGTTGCCGTCGACATCTATGATGTGTGGTCCGATTATAAGTTGGCTGGATTGGGGATGGATCATGCGGTTGGCGTAGGTGCCGACCACGCTTTCAGGTCGCTTTCTCAGGGTGAAGCTCTCGTCTATCTCATAAAGTCCCGTTCCGGAACCGCTGCTTGATTTGTGTGAGACGTACGTAATCATCCAGAGCCTGCCGGCCCATGGCATGAGAGCCCCTATTCCGCATTCGCTTCGGGCGGGCAGCAGATCGGCCTTGACTGAGAGCGGGGAGATGACCCCGCTTATGTTGATCACGGCGCACCCCCGCTCTCAGATCAGGAGAGCCTCCTGAGTAGTTCGGCGAACCTTCTGGCGAATCGCCTACACTCTTTCTCCGATCCCTCCACCTTCCCGACGGCAGTGGGTCCATAGTGGTGGCCGCTGGGATCGCCCTGTATGATCATGCCGTGTATCAAAAGAGCCTCGAGGATGCTGATGACGGTTGTCTCATGTCCCGTTACCGCTGCCGTGGCGAAGGCTCCGCCGACCATGCCGTCTAATCTGCCGTGGAACTTAACCGACTCGTCCAGGAACTTCTTGATCTCAGCCGCCATCGTGCCGTAGTAGGTGGGCGATCCGACGATCAAACCATCGTAATCCTTGATCTCATCCACCGACGCCTCCTCAACGCTTTTACAGGCCACCTCGATTCCCTCATCGCGCAGGCCCTCTGCTATCATCTCCGCCATCTTTTTCGTATGACCGGTTCTGGAGTAGTATACGATCAAGGCTTTAGGCATGTCCAGCACCTTCCGGGAATACGTTATTGCGTTCATCGGGTCATTGCGTTCCAACGGGACAAGGTGAGATCTCACCTTGTTCCCCCGTCATCTTTTAATCCTGGCCCATGTGGTTGCCAGTTTATCTTTAGGATCAACGGCGCCGGGTTTCCCCGTCGATATGGGACCGTTAAAGGAGATATAGTCTATCTCAGCCTCCACTCCAGCGGAGGTTCCAGGATCTATCCTGAATCTGAGTATGGTCTTCTTCTGCCAATCGCCCGCCGTTATCTCGACCTCGATGTCCTGGAACTCATCCACGGCGTTGACGTCGAAATCCTGATGTTGCGCCTCGCTCCAGTTTCCGTCCTCCTTTGACACCCAATAGATCTGCCACCTATTGGGCGTATTGACCCTCACGCCGAGGTAAAGCACGGGATGCTCTTTGCCGCTAAAGGAATCGTAGTCGGCCTGGTTCCATCCGCCGCCTGGGAACATATAGGGGTCTCCCCCAAGCGATTTGGTTATGAGCACCTTGCGATCCAGGCCGTCCTGATCCTTCACCGTTTCGATCTTCAAAGGCTCAAGCTGATTGAGGTCCACCCAGTTCTTCAGCTCCTGGGCGGCATCAGGCCCGTCAAATGTCCACTCCGGTCCCTGAGCTGCCATGGCCGAAAGAACGGCGAGAAACAACATCGCCGTGAATACCACTACCTTGTTCATTTTCCTCCTCCTTCGGCGGATGGTTATTTGTTGTCATTTATAGTCATTTGTAGTCATTCGAAATGACGGCGAAGCCAAATGACCCAATGACCACAAATGACCATATCACAGTTTTGACAGTTGCATCGGGCTTAAAATTGATGATATCATAGATATAAGGGGAATTCAAGCCTAATTTCCCCCTTGGGGAGAAAAAGCCGATGGATGACAGGAGAAAGTTCGAGCTGATACTCGACAATATAGCCGATGGCGTTTTCACCATAAACACCGATTGGCGGATAGAGCTTTTCAATAAGGCCGCCGAAAGGATAACCGGATTTTCAGCCGAGGAGGCCATAGGCAGGGTGTGCAGGGAGGTGTTCAGAACCAACGTATGCGATTATGACTGTGCGATACGTCGGGCGCTTGAAACGGGAGAGCCGGTGACCAACTATGAGGTGATTATCACCCGAAAGGATGGGATCCAGATACCGGTCAGCGTGAGCGCCTCAATACTCATAGACGACGATGGAGGTATTATGGGGGCGGTGGAGACGTTCAGGGATATATCGCAGCTCAAATGGCTGGAGATGGAGCTTCAGGAGAGGTATCAGTTCGGCCAGCTCATAGGCAAATCCCGTAGGATGCAGGAGATATTCGAACAGATAGAGATGCTCGCCGAAAACGATGTGACAGTTCTGATCCAGGGCGAGACCGGAACGGGGAAGGGTGTGATCGCCCGGGCGATCCATCTCAACAGCCATCGGGCAGATGGTCCGTTTGTGACCGTCAACTGCGCAGCTTTGCCGGAGCCGTTGCTGGAGAGCGAGCTCTTCGGACATGTTAAAGGGGCATTCACGGGGGCGGTGGCGGATAAACCCGGCAGGTTTGAGCTGGCAGATGGAGGCACGATATTTCTCGACGAGATAACCGAGATACCCACCCACGTCCAGGCAAAGCTTCTGCGCGCCATAGAGGATAAGGAGTTCGAGAGGATCGGAGGAACAAAGACCATAAAGGTAGATGTGCGCATCATCGCCGCGACGAATAAAGATCTGCGCGAGGAGGTGAAAGCGGGTAGGTTCAGGGAGGATCTCTTCTATCGGCTGAACGTGATCTCCATCGAAGTGCCCCCTCTTAGAGAAAGACGCGAGGATATACCGCTGCTGGTGAGGTTCTTCATCGACAGGTTTAATGGAGAGTTCGGCAAACAGATCGAGGGGATATCACAACAGGCGATGGATCTGATCCTGCGCTATAACTGGCCTGGTAACGTGAGGGAGCTTGAGAACGCCATCGAACATGCCTTCGTCCACTGCCGCGGGGATCTCATAATGCCGGAGCACCTTCCCTTGGAGATCAGAAAAGGCGATTCGTTCCCCGGAATAGCCCCCTTTTTCAACCTGCAGCCAGGGGAGAACCCCCTTGAGGCTGCCGAGAGAGCCGTTATCATCAGAGTTTTGGAGGAAACGGGATGGCGTATAGGCGAGGCCGCGAATATCCTGGGCATCAGCAGACCGACCCTCTGGAGAAAGATGAAGAGATACGGGATCAAAAAGAGGGAATAGGCATATGCAGTCCTACAGAAATCTGGTGATAACCGGGCTGATGATCCTGCTCGAGTTCTTCATAGGATCGGTGGGATATAAGCTGATCATGCCGGATTGGTCTTGGCTCAAATCCCTTTATATGACCGCTATCACGCTGACCACCGTCGGATATTCCGATTATGGAATCTTCTCAGAATCGACGTCTGCTAAGATCTTCACCATTACCCTGATAATAACCGGAATAGGTATCTTCGCATTTGGTGCCAGCTCGCTGGTCGGATTCGTGGTTGAGGGACATCTCAGCGATGTGCTGAGACGGCGTAGAATGGTGAGGGAGATCTCAAAGCTCAAGGACCATTATATAGTTTGCGGGGCCGGCGGCACGGGAGTGCACGTGATCGATTCCCTCTCTTCTAGGAAAGTCCCATTCGTCGTGATAGACAAAAACGAAGAAAGAATCAAAGGGCTTTTGAGGGTGAGGTCTTTCCTTTACATAGCGGGAAACGCTTCAGACGATGAGGTGTTGCATATGGCGGGGATCGGAAGAGCCAAAGCGCTTATATCCATCCTTTCCGATGACAGAGATAACCTTTTCGTGACCCTTTCGGCCAGAACGCTCAATCCGAAACTCACCATCGTCTCGAAGGCTGTGGAGTCGAAATCCATCGCCAAGATACGTAAATCAGGAGCCGATTACGTGATCATCCCTGATTACCTGGGAGGGCTCAAGATAGCCTCGATCCTGATCAGACCTAACGTTGTGGAATTCCTGGATGGGATAAGGGCGGATCCCGTTTATAAGATGGTGGAGGCGAAGCTGCCCGATGGATCCCCCATGATTGGAAAATCGCTGAGGGAAACGCGGATCAGATCCGAGACGGGACTTACCGTCTTCGCCATCAGGAGGGGCAAAGAGATTATATATAATCCATCACCCGATTTCACGCTTCTCCCTGGCGATGGGCTTGTGGTTATAGGATCAAAGGGTCAGATATCGAAATTGGGGAAGATCATAGGCGATACGGAGCTTGTCTCGAGGTGGTTCTCATGAAAAACCACTTCATCGTCTGCGGAGCAGGGGATACGGGGATCTACGTGATAGACGAGCTTATCCAGATGGGGATGGAGTTCATCGTGATAGAATATAACGGGGAGAGGTTGAAACAGCTCCTTGAGACGCGCGAGTTTCGCTACATCGAAGGAGATGCCACGGACGAAGATGTCCTACATGAGGCGGAGATCGGAAACGCCAGAGGGCTATGCGCTGCCCTCTCCGCCGATAGGGACAATCTCTTTCTGGTCATCACGGCGAAGAGCCTCAACCCCGATCTTATGGTCGTCTCCAAGGCGGTTGAGGAGACCAGCAAACCCAAGCTTATCAGGGCAGGCGCCGATGCGGTGATAATTCCGGAGGAGATAGGCGTCAGCCGCGTGGTCTCCTTTCTGTTCATGCCAGGCGTTATAAGCTTCCTCGATGAGATGCTCAGGCTCCAAACCGTGACAAGGTTCTCGGAGACCACCATCCATCGGGGTTCACCGCTTATCGGCAAGGCCCTATCGGAGGTGAACATCCCCGTAAAAGTCGGCATGACGATCGTAGCCATACGAGATGGGGAGACGAAACAGTTCATATATAACCCTGCTCCCAACAGAAAATTCAAGTTGGGCGACGTGTTGATCGTCATCGGCACGCAAAAACAGATGGAGGATCTGGCGGAATACACCAGAGATCCGTTTTACCTCGGCTTTTGAAAGCGTTTCTTGCCGGAGTTGAGGGCATACATGAAAAGCAATCCGCCTACGGTAACTCCCATGTAATTCGTGAAGAAACGCCACAAAAGCGTATACGCCCCCCTCATGGCCGAGTTCGGGATGATGCTCGACATCAGCAGATAACTGCCCCCTTCGGCCACCCCGCTCGCTCCGGGGCTAGGACTGAAATAGGCTATAAAGCTGAGAAGCATCTGGATCAGCACGACGTTTAGGATCGAGTGGTTGAGACCGAGTCCCGATAGGATCACACTGGCCATCAGACAGTAAATTCCCAGGGATATATAGCTGAATAGGGCGGCCAGGAGGGTCAAGTGGGCGTGTGTGGTGGAATAGATCTTTATGCTCTCCGAAAACAGCTCCAGCGTTCTCAACATCTTCTTCGTATAGGTTATCTTGTGTTTCAACCTGAACGCCTTACCGACCGCCAGGAAGGCACATCCGACCAGCCTCTTGAAGAATCTCATCCGCACTATCGCCAAAGCGAAGAGAGACAGGAAGAAAACGAAGAGCAAGGTGGCGAATATGAGGGAGGCCCTCAGGAGATATCCAAGTTGAAAGATAAATCCGTGGTTTAATATAAGTATGATGACCGCCGAGCTGAAAAGAGCCAATATCGTGAAACCCGCCCCCGTAGTACAAGCTATAAAGGCTTTCCCCGCCGGAACGCCCGCTCTGGTCAAAAGATATATCTGAGCGAGCCCCCCTCCAGTTTGGGATGGGGTTATAGCTCCCATAAACAGATTAGCCATGAAAGCTTGGAAGGATCTCCAGAAACTCACCCTTTCCCCAACGCCTTTGAGCAGAAGATGAAATTTCATCGCCGACGAACACCACATCAGAAAGGCCAGCCCTGCCCCCACCAGGGCATATGAGGGCCTGAGCGATGCCAGGTACCTCACCATCTCTCTGCCCATAAAAGCGAAAAAGAGCGTAATGCTCAGAACGGTTATCCCAAGGAACAGTTCCAATCCCTTGGCGATGTTGATTCGTCCTCCACCTATCTCCATCTCAGCCCTCATCGATAATTGGTTGACAGGCTAATTATCCCTTACGGGATATCAAATTGTCAACCACGCATATAGGGATTTTCAGCGCTTTTCGCCAGCGAGGAGCGAGGGACCGGTGGGATGGAATTAGAAGAGGGTGGGAAACGGGAAGCCGGAGACCGACACATGTGGAAGTAGGAGCGTCGTCCATCACAGATCACACTAAAGGACGCTCCCAATGATGGGCGAAACGCAGGCGATTTCACCAGCTCTTTAACAGCCACAGATGTACTTCGCCCAAGTATCTACCTGTGAACGGTTTCCCGACAACGGCGGGTTTACCGTCGATGTGGATGAGCTTAGCATCGTGGCTGCCGACGCCCTCATCGACGACATGCGTCTCGAATTTCCCGCTGCCCTTATTGACGAAGAGTATAACCTGCGGATGATCGGTGAAGTTCATCTCTATGACGCAGATATCGGGCAGGCCATCGCCCGTGAAATCGGCCACGATGAGCGAATGCGGATCGACCAGATCGCTTGCCAGCACATGTTCCCGCCAGAGTTGTCTCGGATCGGCGCCTGATTTGAACCACGCGACACGTCCCTGCTCCTTACGTCCGAAATATTGCGCGTCGCCCTCTGAGAGTATGATCTCCGCCCGTCCGTCCCCGTCCAGATCAGCGGCTTCCACGACTGTTCCGACGTAGCCTTGAGCGAACCGGAAGCGTTGCCATTCCTCCCTCACATCCTCCTCCGGCTTGAACCAGAAATTCCCCGCTATAAGTTCACATCTCCCGTCGCCGTCCACGTCCGCCCACGCTAATCCCTCACCCTCCACCTCGCGGGCGACGGTGAACGCCTGCCAGGGTTTTGTCGGATCATCCTGCGGTTTTAACCACAAGATCGCCTTTTGTCCCTGATTCCAGCTTACCAGCTCGCCTCTGCCATCGCCGTCCACATCCGCCCATAGCTGAGTGTGGAATTTAGGAGCGAACGTTCCGATGGCATATCGCTGCCACCTTTGTATGGGGTCGGCGGGCTGTTTCCACCACCAAAGCTGTGGCGCGCCTCGCCAATCGCCGCCCGCCATGAAATCAAGCCGTCCATCTCCGTCTACATCTCCCAGCGCTCCGCCCGATTCCAGCCTCTCCGCGTCTTCGTCTATGACGTGCACGGGCCAATCGTCTGGTTCGCTCTGCTCCAGCCAGATAAGCCCGTCTTTACTTTTCTGGCGGCTGCCGATCACCACGTCCTCTTTGCCATCGCCGTTGATATCGCCGACGATGCAGATCGTGCGGTTCAACCTCGGATCGAGACGTGCTATGAGGATGCGCTCCATCTCATAAATCCTCCCCCTTGGCGGCGTGATATTTATCCATCCGGCTGCCTTACGGAAGAAGGCCCGCTTGCTCGGCGTGTTGATGAGCCAGTTCGTCGGCGGCGATTGGAAACCGTCCCTGTAGTTGTTCCTGCCCATATCGAAATACCCCCAGCTCGCCCCCTCCTCGAGAGCGGCCTCCATGTTGTCCAGGCTTATGCTGTCCTCGTTGAAGACGATCGGCTTAGGTGTTCCCCAGGATTCCAGCTTCGAGCGGATCGTTCGGACCATCTCCCTGATCTGTTCCGGTTTTTGGCCGTTGCCGTGAATCAGGACGAAGTCGACGGAGCGCAAAACCTCATCTGGAGGTATAACGCCGCCGCAGAAGCTAACGGAGACAGGCGTCTTTCGGCCGCACCGCTTCTGTGCCAACCGGATCAGCTCAACGACACGGGGCGGTTTTATGATGTCGTGGTCGTAATCCCTATGGTCGCACTCGTTGGCTATTTCCAGAAGCACATGCCGATAACCCTGCTGCATCAGCCAGTCAACGACATTGAGGGCGGCGTTCTTGACGGATTCTTCGTCATGTAGCCGTTGATCCTGCCCGAAGTAGAACAGCCCCAGGATGACGATCATGCGTTGTTGTTGTGCTGCATCCAGCACTCGCTTGAGACGGTTGAGCCATGCGGGTTTCAGGGAGCCGTCGGGATTAAAGCCGCTGACGTGCCAGATCTGCTTCCCCTCCCTCGGCCTGCCGCATTGCAGGTTGATAGTAAAGGCGATGACGCCGTACGCCCTGTAAAGCGGAAGGACGGCGATGAACTCATCCGTGTTGCGATCTGGATCGAATTCGCTCCCGTCGGGATACCGCCAGAGATGTCGGGTTTGGGGATTTTCGTCCTCGAAAAGGGCCTGAACCATGCGGGAATTGAGCAATGTGCCGAGCGCTTTGGAGTTGACGTCGGGCACATCGGCATATGTGGGTTCTCCATCTATCATAAACTGCTCGCCCTGAATGCTCACCACCATAGCGTTCACCTCCACACAGAGGAGTGGGCTAATTATACCATACTTCAACTTCGCAATGGGGTTTAACGAGACTTTATAGCCACCCTCTTCAGGGCGCACACACAAACTGAAGCTGCAACTTTTTTTAAGCTCATTCGTATTTAAAGGCGAAAGCTGCCTGGAATTTGAGGTGAAGATATGGCTAAATTCATCCGCTTGTCTTTTTTAGCCTACCTCGCAATTCTGCCAAGCTTGGGCATAACCGACGCTAAGTTCACGGATAGTGAAGGCCATCTCATTGACAAAATAGTTATAGAAGGCAACCGCCATATCAGGGAATACGAGATCTTACGGGCTATGAGCCGAGCACCGGAGGATAACATCCAAACCGCCGTTAATTTCATGAAGGTGGTTCGCCCCTATTTCCGGGATGTCAAACTTCGGATTGAACGGGAAGGAGACAGATACGTGGCTTACATTATAGGGCTTTTCAATGATTGTATGATTTAGTATACTATCACAAAGACCACCAGGAAGGGAGGTGATTCAGGAAGAAAGATAGGGATGAGAAGATGAAAAGATTTGATTCTTTTTCGGCCTTTGGTGCCGGGAGGGGAGATTTTACCCTTATCAAAGCGTTGAAAAACCC
>JAGGXZ010000184.1 GCA_021162805.1 Candidatus Poribacteria bacterium | reverse complement strand
TGAAAAAGCTGTATGAGAGATGGATACGAAGGGTGTTTCCTGTCTTCTATTATCCTTCTAATCTGTCCGTGGATAAGATCCCTGAGAGGATCGCGATGAGGATATTATCCAAATATAGGATTTTCCGACGGGGTGATAAGGTTGTGGGATACACGAGGTGGAGTGAAAGTGGAGGGGGTGGTGTCCGTGATCCTAGATCGCTTGATGAGGATGTGGAGGAGATGGTGAGGGCGGTTCAAACTGCCGTAAGATCACCTGTCAGATGGTATACTTCTCCTGGCAGCAGGTATGAGACCTATCTTCGCCGTCAGGGGTATAGTTTTGAACCTTTAGAGGAAGTGATAATGCTTAGGCCTATAGGGGAAGAGATAGATCTGGGAGATATGGAGGTGACCTTCTGGGGAATATATTGGTGATGATCTGAAAGGTTTCCGTCATCTCCTTTCGGGAAGGGCGTTAAATCCAAGAGGGAGGTGAGCGAGGATGCAGATCATAGGGGAGTATGCAAAGGAGCAGATGAAGAGGAAGGTGTCACAGTTCATCCTGTCGGAGGCAGGAAGGGCAGGATACCGCAACGCCTTCTCGATGGCTGCTCTGGTGACGGCTTCATCGCTGGCTGCTATGCTTTTAGGTATTGGGCGCTCCTCAGCCCAACATGGACCTTTATGCGAGTCAGATGCGGATTGCCCACCTGATATGCCCTATTGTTGCCCCGGAGCTAAGGACGCCCAAGGGAACGTTCTCTTCTACGAGTGCTGGCCGGATTCACCCTGTCCTTTATGAATGTGTTTAGGCAGGGGGATATCTTCCCCCTGCAGGTGTCAGGAGGAAAGCACATGAAGGTTAAACCTGTTTCATTTTTCATCCTGTCCTTCATTGCTGCTCAAGCCGTGATGGCAATGGAACCAATGATCGCTTTCACCTTGATTGGAAAAGCCGGCACCTATGTGATGAACCTTAATAGCGGAAAGCGGAGGTTCATCTCTGCAGGGAAACACCCTCGCTTCTTCCCCGACGGCAGGAGGATAGGACTTGTTAACTTCGGGAGGATAGAGCTGGTTGATATAACCTCAAATCAGATAGGCAACCCCAAGCCGATTGATTTGCCACATGAAGCTTGGAGCTTCGACTTCTCGCCCGACGGAAAGGAGATCGTATACAGCGGCAAAACTGGAGGCGAAAACGAAGACCTCTTCATCTTCTCATTCAAAGATGGATCTGTGAGGAAGATCACCGACACGCCCGATATCAACGAAGAGTTCCCCAGGTTTTCCCCCGATGGGGAGAAGGTTCTCTTCTGGGCATATACCCTGAGGAGGATGGATTTCTATATCGGGATCGTGGATATCGATACCGGTAGAGGATGGAGGATCGAGACGGATCGAGAAAAACATGGGTGGGAGTTCGAGCCGGATTGGTCTCCCGATGGGAGGAGGGTGGTTTTCTCTTCGCGCAGCGGCGAGGGATATAACCTATTTCTTTACGATCTGGACAATGGTCACGAGAAGCAATTGACGAAATTACGCTGCTATGCGAGAGGACCGGTTTTCTCACCTGATGGGGGGAAGATCGCATTTCGATGTGCTGTTAAGGAGTTTGGGAATAAGACGGACATTTTCATCCTCGATTTGGGTAGGAAGAAGCTAGCTAACATAACGAACACACCGGATGAGTCTGAGTCTGTTGAGGATTGGTTTGATCCGCGATTTGCCTATCCAGTTGATCTGATTCGAAAGTTGTTCACAATGTGGGGGATGATAAAACGATGAAGGGAAGGAGATAGCAGTGGGAAGGGAACCATCAAAAGGCTTTCGCCGTTTCCTTTCCGGTCTTTTCGGGAAGGGCGTTGAATTCCAAAAGGGAAGGAGGTGAGCGGGGATGCAGGTCATGGGGGAGTATGCAAGGGAGCAGGTGAGGAGGAAGGTGTCACAGTTCATCCTGTCGGAGGCCGGCAGAGTCGGATACCGCAACGCCTTCTCGATGGCCGCTCTGGTAACAGCTTCATCACTGGCTGCCATGCTGCTATCCGCCCACTCTGTTAAAGCAGAAGAATTTAACTGTGGCGATAAGAACTGTGCTACTGAGTACTGTTGTATAGTCCAAGAGCCTGGTGGTAATTGGGTTTACAAATGCTCCAACGAGAGTTCTTACCCTGGAGGTCAACCTTCACATTGTTGGCCTATATAGTAGACCCGGGAGGGTATCCCCTCCCGGAATCCCATGGAGGGATGAGGATGTCTCCCAGATATAACTTGATGGGATTTGTATTGATCTGGTTTCTAATAATCTCACCCATCTCATCGGCAGACCTCAAGGACATCAAGCTCGTTTACTCTACCTGGAGGAAGGACGGCAGCCAGGACATCTATTTGATAGAAGATATAAACCTAAAACACCTGAAACCGATCAGGCTGACTCAACATCCTGCCCCGGATTTCCACCCACGCTGGTCGCCGGATGGCAAAAACATCGTCTTCGTGTCAAGGAGGGACGGGAACGATGAGATCTACATCATGGACATCACGAGCGGCGAGATCGAACGGTTAACCCACAACCCCGCCCGAGATCTAGAACCTGCTTGGTCTCCTAAAGGTAGAAAGATAGCTTTCATCTCGAATAGAGATCCCGGAAATAGCGGTGGGATATATGTCATGGATCTCCCGAGCAGGAAGATCACATATCTAACCCCAAACATGCCGTCAGCAAATGGTGTTGCCTGGACTCCAGACGGGCGGAGGATAGCCTTCGTATCGCACAGGGGAAGAGGGGATATCCTTTCTCTGATAGATATCGCCAGTAGGGAAGTTAAGAAACAAACACTTCTGCCATCGAACTACTGTCATGGGTTTTGCCTCTCACCGGATGGGACGAAGGTCACCTTCTCTTCTGACCATGAGGGCGGTCAGTTTGATATCTTCACGATGGATCTATCAGGTGGGAACCTCAGGAATTTGACTGAGAATACGGCTCTTTTTGAGTGGGATCCCTGTTGGACGCCGGACGGGCGATTTATCGCTTTTTCATCTAACAGGAAGGGGAGTTTCGATGGAAATGACATCTACTTTATGACACTTGAGGGAGAGATAGTAAAGCAACTTAAACTTGAAGGATACAACCTTGAGCCTGACGTATTTGATCCGAATTACAAGTATCCTGTCTCACCCCTAATTGATCTGAGGATGCTCATGTGGGGGATGATAAAAAGAGGTGCGATCCGATGATGAGCGACGGGGATTTCTCTCCTTTATCATAAGAGAGGCTTTCAATCCAAGGGATAAGGAGGTGAGTGAGGGCATATCAAGCGAAAGAGACGGTGTGGGTTAAGGATCTGGAAAGTGGGAAGGAGTTCATGTTCCTGGAAGGAGAATTTTTCCCATCGTCATGGGGATATCCTCTATATAGATATGAGGTTTCGCCACGACGGAAATTACCGGGTATATGGGGTTTGCTTAAATTAGCAACGGATGTGTCTCGACGATGAGTGGGTATGAGTATCTGATAACTTCCCTCGCTTTACTGGGTTGCTCACATGCCTCATATACAGACCTGAAGGAGGGAAAGATATACAACATATGCACCTTCGCCCTCATATACGGGGGAATTCTCGTTCAGATCATCTATTTTCTCATAGGCGCTATCTCATTTTCCTCCGCCCTTGGTGTTATCCTTGCAGGGGGATTGATCTCATTCCTGATGTATTGGCTCGGCACCCTCGCGCCGGGGGATGCGAAACTGCTATGGGGTATTTCCATGATGTTTCCTCCAGCTCTCCTCCACTCGTCCCCGGGACGTATCAAATACCCACCCGTCGTGATCCTGATGAACACCCTGTTCCTCTTCTTCTGGTTCGCCCTCTTGTATATCTTCGTCAAAAGCTCGAAGGAGGGAAGACGGAAAGCATTCCAGATGATCCTCTCCCCCAAGGATCTTCCTCGAAAACTCGCTCAATACGTCGTCAATATGTTCTGTTTCTTAGCCTTCACGACATGTGTGTATTTCGCTATCCTCTACATCTTCTCCGTTCAGCTCAGAGGGTTACCTCGCCTGGCCCTCGTCATCCTCCTTTATTACGCCCTCAACAGGCTGATCCAACAGCATCTGCCTGAGAGGAGATATATCATCTACCTGCTCGTCTTCCCGCCTTTCCTGTTTTTGACCCTCTTCGCCACTTCCGTGCTTCCGGCGCTTTTGAAATCTTCCCTCATCGTCGTCGGAGTTTATGTGCTTGTGAACTTCTTTTTACGATCCTTCGTGTTGGTTCTGGACTCCATCACCCTTTCACGCCCGGTATCGATCTTTGATCTAAAAGAGGGAATGATCCTAGCCGAAAGGATAG
>JAGGXZ010000183.1 GCA_021162805.1 Candidatus Poribacteria bacterium | reverse complement strand
CCCCTGGCACATGCATATCATGTTCCTCATCTCAGGCGCAGCCACCTATTACGCGCTGCGGTTCCGATCGGTATGGGGGTATGTGCTTAACCGTTTGAAACGGCTTCTCGTGCCTCTTCTCTTCTGCCTGTTCGTGATCATTCCCGTGCACCATTTCTACTGGCGTTTCCCACCGCTGGGTCCTATGGTTGAGGAGAGCCACTATCACAATATCCTCACCTTTTTCCTGAAGGACTACTTCAAGCTGCTTTGGATGAACGGGACCTTTTTTCTCGGCAACCTTTGGTTCGTCTACTACCTGTTTGTCTTTTCCCTTCTCTGTTTACCGTTGTTCGTCTATTTTGAGGGCGATAGCGGGCGTCGTCTGGCGATCAGTCTGGCCGATATCCTTGAAAGGCCGGGGATGATCCTCACACTTGGAATTCCATTGGCGATCGGGACGGCTATCCTCACCGTGATACGCGGTGGAATGGCTTGGAACATCGTCAATGATCTATCGCGCAGCTTTCAGTATATCACATGCTTCATCTACGGCTATCTGATCAGCTCAGACGAGCGGTTATGGAAAGCGATCGAAGGGCATTGGAAGATCTCAGGTATTATCCTGGTGATCCTGAACGTGATACCTATGGTCTTCGCTCCAGGTAGAGGGCCCTTGAAACCAGGGTACGGGAGCGGATTTGGACAACTGGTCGCGGTGGCATTGCGAGGTTTTAGCTCCTGGCTTTGGCTCCTTCTGATCCTGGGTTTGGGCAGGAAACTGTTGAATTTCGAGAATCGGTTCCTCAGATATATGAGGGAGGCCTTCTATCCGTTTTACATCATCCATCAGCCGCTGATACTCGCACTTGGCTACTACACACGCGGATGGGAGGTTCCCCTGTTGATACGGGCGCTCTCGATCGTCGTATCCACATCGGTGGGAACGATTCTGATTTATGATCTTTGTGTCAGGCGGACGAACGTCACCAGATTTCTCTTCGGACTGCGGCCGCTGCCGAAACGGAGGTAAACTGCAATTTGGCCTCTTCCGTTAACTCTTTGCACTTAAAAAGCCAAATCTAACGGAAGGGGTTGGCAATTGATCAGAGTTTTCCTCATAGCGATCATCCTGGCGTCGTTCTTGCCGGTTGTCCTATATGCTGATGATCCGTGGGTTCCGTCGGGGAGTGAAGATCATAACCGTAACGACGACTGGGCTCCGGCCGAGAAGGAAGAGAAGGAACCTCCTGACAAGGCCGATATGCTCGCGGAGGTCATCGCCAATTGGTCCGGAACGAAGCCGATGGATGTAAGATCGTTCAGAAAACGACGCCTTAAGGTCCGATCGGAGGAGCCCGGGATAGAGCTGCCGCTCAACTCCAACCTCCAGATAAACGGCTATAAGTCCATCACGCTCGAATATAACTACACCCACTATTTCGGTCGATCGGATATCAGCCGCTACTACGGCGGTGGAGGGTATAGAAGCTTCACGTCAGGTTTCAGCGGATTCGATCTGGGTGGTGATTATGACTATGGCTATTACGGAGGATATAGCTCCTTCGACTACGGTATGGGAGGCATGGGGGATTTCGGCAGCTTCGGCGGATATGGATCTTACGGCGGCTATGGTGGTTACGGATACCGGGGGCCGAGAGCCACGGGACTGAACATCGAGCAGGCTCTGGAGGTGGGACTGCACGGTAGGATAGGCGAGCACACCCATGTCTCGGTGGATTACAGCGATACCGGATCGGATTATTACAGCGGGATAAGCAACAAGCAACAGAAGATCGCCGTCTGGTATGAGGGTGGGGAGAACAGCATCATCAAGAAGGCGGCCTTCGGCGATCTGACACTTGACCTCCCTAACGTCAGGTTTCTAAACCTCACCAGAAACCTATTCGGAGTCCAGCTTCTGGCCGAGCTCAAGGGGATCAAGCTCACCGCCTTCGGATCGCGCAGTAAGGGGCTCAAAGGCAAATGGAGATCCAGGGGCGAGTCGCAGCGCGCCGGCGGCGGAATGGGCATGAGGATAGCGGATACGAATTATATCAAAGGCAGATACTACGCCCTGAACGTCGATTCAGACGGCATGATCCGCCGGTCTCTGCTCCCTATCAAACCCGGCAGTGAGGAGATCTACATAGATGACGGCGATGGGACCAACAACGTCGGGGGCGTTAAAACCGCTCAGGGATATTTCGACCTACAGTATCCGGGCGAGGATTATAACATCAACTACGACACGGGCGAGATAGAGTTCCTAAAGCCGATCTCGCCCAAATATAGGATCGTGGCCGCTTACGAATACCTCGGAGAAGGCGGAGGGAAGATGGGAAACCCCGGCCATGTCTTCGAGGATGACGATGGGGACGGCGTGATAGATGAGCCGGGCGATAAGGTCGGATATGTGGTGATCAAGGAAACCGATAGGCCCGGGGCGGAGCTGAGAAACGTATATAGCCTCGGCAACCGAAACATAAGCCCCCGCGACTATGAGATCACCATCTGGCGCGAGGGAGGAACGGACGTCTTCCAGACCGATAAGGGACCGGTGCCCTACATTCAGATCTTCGGCCTGGATCAGGATGGTGATGGGATGGTCGATCCGGAGTTCATCGATTTCGAGAAGGGACTTCTGCGTTTTCCCTCTCCTCATCCGTTCATGATAGAAGACCCCAAAAGCCCCTACTACAAATACAGGGATCAACTCAACAACGAGGCCCTCTATTCGGACAACCCGCGGTATACCGATCAGATGTACACCATCCACGCCGAGTATTCCTACCGTTTCGATACATATAGCTTAAATAGGCTCAACATCATCCCTGGAAGCGAGGTGGTAAGGGTTAACGGTCAGAAATTACGGCGAGATGTGGATTACATGATGATATATGAGACCGGCACGATAACCTTCTTCAGGAAGCTGGACGAGTATGACGAGATAGAGGTCGAGTATGAATACGCCCCCTTCGGCGGGTCGATGCAGCAGTCAGTCGCCGGGGTATGGGCCGAATACTCATATGAACCCAAGGGAACCGAAGAGACAAAACTGTCACTTCCATCCTCTCAGACCCTACCGATGGGAGGAGGTCTGAGAGGATATGGTGGGGGCTACAGCGGTTATAGCAGTTATAGCGGTGGATATAGCAGCTTCGGGGGATTCGGCGGCTATGGCGGTTACAGCAGCTTCGGTGGAAGCTATTACGGAGGATATTCCCGAAGACGGAGTTACGGCACCTTTGGCCCCACTTTCACCCCAACCTTTAAGAAGGGATTCCACATATCGGCCGGATATATCTACAACGCTGGCGGAGGTGGAATGCTGGTGCCCGATGTGAACGGCGCTCCCAATCGAGTTCAAGCCTTCGATGTGAACACCTCTTTGGGTCATACCTTCAATCTCGCCCGGCTGATCGATCCGCTGCCGCTTATCTCCGTAGATAAGCTTCCTTTATCCGTAGATTTCAGCGGCGAGGCAGCGTACAGCCGGAACAATCCCAACAGCTTCGGATATGCCCTCGTGGATGGGATGGAGGGTGTCAGGGAATCCACGACCATCAGCCCTTTCAAGTTCGACTGGAAACAGTCCAGCAAACCGCTTGATCCGAACGTCGATCTCTTCGGACGGGTGCTTTTGAGAATGGCCAGGAAGGACGAGGAGGAGGTGGAGGGGAATTACTATAGGAACCGACGGCTACCCTCTTCGGTCATCAATCCGCTCGCCCGATCGACCGAGGAGGAGACTGTGATGGAGATCGGGTATGATATGAACGCCACCAAAAGCTGGGCGGGGCTGTCGAGGTCGCTTTCCGAGGAGAGCATCGATCTTTCGGACAGGGACTTCCTCAACATGTGGGTGAAGGTCGAGGGCGATGATGATATCATCCTACATGTGGACATCGGCGTGGTCAGCGAGGATTCAGATGAGGATAACAGGCTCGACAGCGAGGATCTCCCCGAGGATCTGCAGGATACGAACGGCGATGGGAAGGTGGACATCCTCGATCTCTCCCTCGAGGATCTGCCCGAGAACCAGAAGTACAAGGGCAACGGTATCCTGGAGTCGGGCGAGGATACGGGTTGGATCTACAACTATGGCGGGGTGGAGTATCAGATAGGAGCGGGCAATTCCGTCCTCGACACCGAGGACCTCAACGGGGACATGGTGCTGGATACGATCGACTCCTACTTCGAGATCAGCATCCCGCTCGATTCCATCCCCAAGGAGTGGCTCAAGAAGGAGAACAGGAACAGTGGATGGCGATTTCTCAGCATCCCCCTTTCGGAGGCCAAGGCATGGGGCAGACCTCCAAGCTGGGGATACATAAAGCATGTCAGACTCTGGATAGAGAAGAGCGGTGCGACGGCTAAGGGGAAGCTGCTGTGGAGCGGGATGGAGATCGTCGGAAACAAATGGGAACGAGGGGTGGTGATCGATCAGACCGGCACAGTTAAAACGGAGACGGATGAGAGGTTCTTGGTAGGGGCTAAGGATAACTTCGACTATGACGATTACTTCACGGCCTACAAGGAGCTGGAGGGGAACAGGGAGTTCAGGAAGCTTCACCCTATGGTACAGACCGGCTTCGGATTCTTTGAATCACAGCCCAGGGAACAATCGCTGACGTTGAACTATAAACTGGATCCGAACTCAATGGGTGTCACATCTAAGCCGCTGCGCGGACAGCGGCCGGGCGATGGACAGGATTTCTCGAAGTACGATAGGCTCTCGTTCTGGATACACGGGGATGGGAAAGGCGGAACCTTCGTCATGCGCTTGGGAACCGCTCTCAGAACAGGCGGATATTATTACTCCAGCTATAGATATGGCGGATACGGGGGATATGAAAGGCCCAAACCCCCTGAACCGGTGAACATCTTCAAACAGGGGACTCAGGATTACTATGAGTTCACCATGCCGGTGGATTTCGTCGGATGGAAGAAGGTGGATATAGACCTGAGGGATAAGGATAGGGACGGTCATCCGGATGGCCTCCAGGTTCACGGCAACCCGTCCATAGCGAACATAGGCGGAATACTTCTGGGTATAAGGAACGACAAAGGCGAGCCGATAGAGGGGGAGGTCTGGGTTAACGACATACATCTCGCGGAACCCACCATACGCGCCGGATGGGCGAGGCGTGGGGATTTCGCCTTGATGCTCGGCCAGAGGCTGAGCATACGCGGGGGATATGCTAGACAGGACAAACAGTTCGAAAGCTCAGCCGGACAGGCGGAGACGTACGGATCCTACTATAGCAGCTACAGATCCGGGTATAGCACGAGCACCTATGACTATAACTTCAACTCCGAGCTTCGTATCTTCGATTGGCTGCCGATAAGGTATACCATGAGATATAACGAGTCGGAGACCGAAGCACGTCGAGGCACGATCAGCAGCTATACCTACGGCAAAAACAGGGGGACGAGCCGTAACCTCTCGTTACAGATCAGGCGACCGCCCTTCCCATCCCTTGGATTTTCGGTGGACAAGCAGAGCCTCTGGAACGAGAGACGCGGTACCGATCTGAGCACGTTGTATATGAGCTCCTTTTCATATGACCTAAAGGGCAAGCTGGGCGTGGATGTGGAGTACAGACACGAGGAGGCAGACGTCAAGCCGGAGACTGCCGTCAAAACCGAGGACACAGGCAGGGGATATTATCCGTCCTCCTATTACGGCGGATATTATGGGGGCAGGGGGAAGGAGAAGGTCGATAGCGGTGCTGTTTCACTCAGGATAAATCCGATACAGGGCTTCGGGCTGAATCCGAGCTATGACGTCGTGCGGGAGCTGGAGTATCGGGAGGAGACGCCTAAAACAGGTATTGCCTCCGGCTCTGAAAGCGTGAGGAGAACCGGCAGATATGTCTTGGCCTCACGTAGTCAGAGGTTCTCGCTCAGACCGACGTTGAGGGATTTCCTCGGCATAAGACCCTCGCTGGGATCGAGGCTCAGCTTTCGCGAGACGTGGTTCGGCGGAAATAAGGATGCCTCCCTGGATATCGATTCGGACTTCCGCCTGGATATCCGGCCGCAGAAATGGTTCAAGTTCGAGAAGAAACCCGTTCAATCCCTCTCGGGAAGCGGGGGTGAGATCTCCACCCAGATCCCCCAAAGCCAGGAGGATATAGAGGAAAGGGAGAGAAGGAGGCTGGAGTACTACGGGGTTACCCCCGATCAGCTGGAGAGGATGGAGGAGCAGAGAGGAGATTGGATAGACAGGGAGAGGGCGAAGATAGAGCGAAAGCTCAAAGAGAGGGAGAGAATGGGGGTTAAGCCCACAAAGAGCCTCTTCGAGCAGATAATCACCACAACGACGCTCGGCGGCGGGGTGAGCTTCTCGACCACGGATTACCTCCGGAAACTCAAAGAGGGCACTGATATGTTAGATGTGCTGAGACTCCCCGAAGACGCTCCCGAAAGAAGCCGGTCGACCCGCAGGACGCGGATCTCCTTCCGCAGCTCAGTCGATCCGCTCACCTGGGCGTCGATCGGGTTCGATTACTCCAGATATCACATCTTCTCCAAAACGGCCGGCACGACATCGAAGGATGATTCAAGCTCATATGATGCCGACCTGAAGCTGTTCAACTCGGCCAACACCTCCACCCTTCAGCTCAAATATGCCTACTCCACCAACTCCAGAAGCACATCGAGGGCGAGGATCTACTTCAGCCGCGGCCACAGCCCATCGCTCGCCTGGCAGCAGAGATGGGGAAGGGGAACGAGTACGGCCTTAGGCGTGATGCTTACGTTCAAGGAAAGCGAACGGAGCGGGATCAAAGGCAAGGCGCTCATCATCAAGCCGAACTTCAACGTCAGCTATAAGCTCCACCTCGAAGGAAGTCTGACGCTGCCGCTTTTGAATAGGGATATCAGCCTCAATCACGACTTCAACCTCCGCAACACCTTCGCAACCGTCATAACGCGCAGAACCCTGGGGCTTAACCGGGAGGACAAAGGCGAGCGGTATGAGACATCCCTCTACGCCGATTATAACTTGAGCTCCCGGATCAGGATGAACCTGCATCTGAGCATCGTCTACAACAACGACAGGGTTGAGGAGGGGCGCGATTATATCTCCATCCTCGGAGCCCTGATGGCAAGGGGCGAATTCAGATAATTGCGGGCTATCCCGTTTTATGGTAAAATATCCTGCCTACCGGAGGTGGAACGATGGCGTTCACGATAAGGGAGTTTCATGACTTTGTGAAAATCCTGGAGGAAAAACCCGAATGGAGGGATGAGCTGCGCCGTTTAGTTCTGACCGATGAGCTCTTGAAACTTCCGGAGATGGTCCGCGAACTCACGGAGGCGCAGAGAAGAACCGAGGAGAGGCTGGAGAACTTAACCGCCCGCGTGGATGCCCTGGCGGAGGCGCAGAGGAGAACTGAGGAGAGACTGGAGAGCCTTGCTGCACATGTGGATAACCTGACCGTACGCGTGGATGCTCTGGCAGAGAAACTGGAGAGCTTGACCGCCCGCGTGGATGCCCTGACGGAGAGGTTGGAGAACTTAACCGCTCGTATGGATAGCCTGACTGCCCGCGTAGATTCTCTGACGGAGAGGCTGGAGAACTTAACCGCCCGCGTGGATGCCCTGGCGGAGGCGCAGAGGAGAACTGAGGAGAGACTAGAGAGCCTTGCCGCTCGTGTGGATGCCCTGGTAGAGGCACAGAGGAAAACTGAGGAGAACCTGAGAGCGCTGATAGCGAGAGTGGATATCCTCGCAGAAGCCCACGTGAAATTGGAGAAAGACGTGGGGGAGCTCAAGGGGATCGTCTTGGAAGAGCAATACAGAAGGAAAGCGGGCGCCTATTTCGGACGGCTCATAAGAAGGGCTCATACCCTCTCGGAAGACGATCTGGCAGTCCTGGTAGATGAGGGGGTGGAAGGAGGAATCCTCTCCAGAGAGGAAGCCGAAGACCTGCTCCAAATAGATGCCGTGATCCGAGGGAGAAGATGGGATGACGGGGCGGAGGTGTATCTGGCGGTGGAGGTCTCCTGGGGTGTGGGAACCTACGATGTGGAGAGAGCAGTGAGAAGGGCGGAATCCCTGAGGAAGCTTGGACTTCACACGGTGATTCCTGTGGTAGCCGGCAGGGGAATCACAAGGGATGCCGTCCGATTGGCCCGCGAGTGGAACGTGCAGCAGGTGATCGACGGGCGGGTGATGGATTAGCGGCCGAGGAAAGAATGAAAAAGTTCGATCCTTCCTATCTGGTTCTCCTGATCTACATTATCTCGATCTCCATCGTGATCGTCAAGCATGAACCGTGGGCCGATGAGGCGCAGGCGTGGCTTTTGGCCAGGGATTCCAACCCGTTTGATCTTCTCTTTAAAAGATTGCGCTATGAAGGCCATCCCGGGCTATGGTATCTGATCCTAACCCCTTTTAGCAAGCTGCTTCCATACCGCTCGATCAGCCTTTTATCCGGTTTGATCGCCACCTTAGGGGTCTACATATTCCTCCGCTACGCTCCCTTCCCGAAATCCATCAGATTTACCCTCCCGTTCACCTATTTCATCTTCTATCAGTATGCCGTTATCGCCAGGAGCTATGTGCTTCTCCCAACGTTGTTCTTCCTTACGGCGATCGCTTATAGGGATAAGACGGCCAAGATATATCGTTACACCCTTCTCCTCTCTCTGCTCGCTTACACCAGCGTATACACGATGCTGGTAGCTGTAGCGTTGATGCTGTTACATGCCGTGGATCTGATCAGAGCGAGATCGGAGTTAGACCGCGAGCTCGTGATGAAACAGGTGAAAGCATATGTGGCCTTCGCGATCCTTATCGGGCTTATAGTCGTCCAGCTCTGGCAACCCGAGGATTCCTCCTTTGCAAGGGGATACCACCTCGGGATAGGCCGCTTCCTCAGGTTAAGCAGGACGGTGTTAAATGAGTCTACGACCGAGATCGGATACCTCTCGATTCCCATTCTGCTGATCTCTCTGATCTGGTTCTGGCTTAAAGGAGCGCTGTCGGTATACCTGGTGTCAACCTTCGTCGTGCTGGCTCTCTTCTCGGCCAAATATTATAACTCATGGCATCAGGGCATCATCTTCCTGATATGGGTCTTCGCCATGTGGATAAGCTTCGGGAGTGAGGCAAAAACGGAGGGGAAACGGAAAAAGCTGAGGGATGTCATTGAGAAACTGACCATCACCTCTATGATCGCTGTGATCGGGATTCAGATCTTCTGGTCGGCGGCCGTCTCGATCTCCGATTTCAGAGGCCCTTACTCAGCTAGCAGGGCCGTTGTGAAGTATATAAGGTCAAACCATCTGGAGAAAAAGAGGATCTACGCGACCTCTTTCTGGACGACATCGATCCTGCCCTATTTCAGGGAGAACATCTTTGCCAACCATAACGGCGGTCGAAAGCCTGCCTTCTGGTTTTGGGCGAAGGACAACAGGAGGATCGAGGATCTGAATCGGATCCTGCGTGATCGGCCGGATCTCATTATCATCGGCCGACCGCCGGGAAATTTAAGAGAGCTGAAGGGATACAAATTCGTTGGCCTTTTCCCCGGGGAACTCTACTGGAAGAGAGGGATAAAGGAGAGGAACGATTTCGCCGTCTTCATCAGGAAGCGGGAGACAGGTCGAAGGATGAGAGACAGGAGATGAAAGAGGGAAAACTCCGGACTCCTGTCTTTCATCCCTTGAATTCTAATCCCCTTTAATCCGCCCCCATGTGGTGGTCAGCTTGCCGTAGACGGAGACCGCCTTTGTGGGTGCCAGCCCTCCCATAACCTCCTTGATTTGCTCTTTGCTGAGGGCCACGTTGAAGATGGCCACCTCGTCCAGAGCGCCTCTGAAGCGGCTATCCGGATCGGGCTTGCCGTCTTTAAACCGACCGCCGATGAGAACGGGCGTGACGGTATCTGTATTCTGGGCGTCTCGTTTCTGTTCGACATCGAGCTCGCCGTCAACATATATCCTCATCTTCTCGCCATCATATGTTATGGCGACGTGGGAGAACTCGCCGGGCGTCACCGGTTTCGTGCCGCTTAACCCCCATGGTGCGACTTCCCTGTGGAACGTGACAGTGCCGCCACCTTCGATGGATAGGATATACTCGCCTATTATGTGGCGGTTGAACTTGGTGACGACATATCCCCCGCCCTGGCTCTTCACCCAAGCGGTGATGGAGAAAGGTTTCGTTCCGCCGAATGAGAGCTCCACAGCCGAATTCTGTATCTCGAAGTACTCCACCCCCGTGAACTCAAACGCCTTGCCGTATTTCCCGTTAACCCAGTTCGGCGCTCCGTCCTTCAGGATAGCGTCGTGCTTATTGCCTGAGCTATCCAAGGCCTCCTTGCCCGCCCCCTCATCGAAGAGCCAAAGCCCCACGATGGTCTTCGGGTCGATCTCAGCCCAGCCTGACGCCACGATCATCAGGCTGAGGGCTGTCAACGTAAGACATAGGATTATCCTCATTTCTACCCCCTTTTTTCTCATAATTTGGCAAAACCGCCTGACGGCTCTGGACGTGCCTCACGAAGGCCTCGGCGAATCTGCAGCCACACTCCATCCCCCTGAACTCCTCCATCCTGCCGTGAGACCTGTCATACCAGGACTCTACCCCTTGGCTAACGTGTGCGAGGCAGGCGGCACGTTTTTTCTCCCTCACCTCCGTTATATCCACATAGTCGGTCGGATGGAAATTCTGGGTTTGGCTTCCCGTCATGACCTCGTAGTAGTAGAGGGCCGCCTTCTTACCTGATCTCAACCAGGCATCGTACGTGAGGAGCGAACAGATCCGGTGATCCCTATGGGTGTCTATGGGCCAGTGGGTGAAGATGACATCAGGATTTTCCCTCTCGATAATCGCCTGGAATTCGGCATACCGATCGGAGTTCAGCTCGCAGCTTCCGTTGATCTGGCCGACGAAGATCGCCCTGCAGCCCAATATCTCACAGGCCTTCAACGCCTCTCTCGTTCGGATCTCGGAGGCCTCCTGATGGGATTTGCCGGCGATCCCGGCCTCGCCCCTTGTGAGGTAAACTGCCACGACCTCATGGCCCTGCTCGGAGTATAGGGCCATGGTGCCGCCACATCCTGTCTCGGGATCGTCCGGATGGGCTCCACAGACAAGAATCTTAAGCTTCCCCCCAGACATCGCCATCACCCACCGTTTGATCAATCTTCGGGTGGATCTCCCCAGTCGGGGACCTCCAACACCTCACCGTCCCTCAGAGCGGATTTATGGGCCATGACGCCCGCAGCCATATATCTGACCGCCTCCCATGCGTTGACCGCTGGCAGCCGCTCATGAGCGACGGCATCCACGAACTCATGCACCAGATAGGCGTGTGAGCCGCCGTGCCCGCCGTAGATGCTCCTTCCTCCCCCTGCTTCCTGAAACGCCTCCACGACCTCCTCAGGCAGCGGATCTCGCATCTCCTCCACGCTGATGACGGTATATCCGTGAAGGTCGAACCATTTGTTCTCGCCCCAGCCTGGATCAGCCCCGTAGAAACATCCCTTTGTCCCGTAGATGTTGAACATCTCCCTGCCCGGAAGGCCGATCTTGCGATACTCGCATATCCTCATGGTAGCGCCGTTGCTCATGTAGAAGAGGGCAGTCTCATCGGCGAAGGCTGCCTCATCGGACATATATCCTTCATATCTTTCCGGCTTCCATCCCCATGCGCACACCTTCTTCGCGTGCGCCTTCATGACGGACATCGGTCCGGAGACCGAATGGGTGGGATAATGCATGGGCCCCCCGATTATGCCCCGTTCCATATATCTCTTTCTCCTCTCAAGCCACTCCCTGCCGGCCTTGCCCGAAAGCCTCCTTCGGGCGACCTCTCTGAGCCCATGTTCTATGTCGTGGAAGTATTCGCCTTCGGCGAAGACGAACTCGCCGAACGCCCCTTCCGCCGCTCTTCTACGGCAATACATGGTTTGTGGTCTGTAGTACGTGGTCTCGCCGAGCATATAGAGCATGCCCGTTTTTCTGCATGTCTCTATGATCTTATCGCACCAGTCGAGGATCTCATCACCGTCCGGCAACATCACGACGGGAACGGCGCTGTAGACATGTTTGCCGGCCTCCATCGCCCTCACCGCCTGCTCGGCATGTAACCACGGCTGTGTGATAATGACGAGGGCGTCGAAATCGGCTTTAAGGATGTCGTCGAAAGAGTAGTAGGCATCCGAGGGATTGAATTTGTCCTGTAAAGATGGGTCTTCGGCGAACCTTCTAACCCTATCCGGCTCGAGGTCGCAAAGCCCTATCCTGTCCACGAGCGGATGTGCCTTGAAAAGCCTTACGAAGGCCGAGCCGAAAGCCCCGAGTCCCACTAAACCCAAGCTGATTCCCATAGTTTCACCTCCATATTTTATTTCGCTCATATTATCGCAGAGTGGAGCAAGGATTTGAAGGGGTAGAAATGCTTATTTCCCAGTGCTGCAAGGAGACCGGACTACATCTTTTCTCCCGGTCTCCCGTCTCCGGTTTCCCATTCATAGATAAACGCCACACCCATTTCCTCGTTCCTTGCTTCGACGTTGGACGTCGGCCGTTGAACTTTGGACGTCTAATCAACCACCAGAAAATCACCCTGATCCACGACCAGCTCCACCTCAGGGATGCCCTCCTTACGCCGAATCGGCAGAGGGCCACGACGCACGCTGAGAACGCTGGTCGCCTGAGGCAGTCCGATCAGCCTTACACTCACGCTCACCGGTTTACTTCTGAAGCTGATAAGCGTGACGATCGGCCCACAAGGGCCTTCCTGAAGCGTGGCCTCCACCAGCGGATCAGAAGTTACCACATATCTCCGGACGTCCGCCCGCCGAAGAGGCCATGTGATGAATCGTCTCACATCCTCCGGGAAATTCTCGGGCAGATCCCCTCCCCTCCTGATCATCGCGGGACAAAGATAGGCGAGCCCCATCAACCCTCCTAACAACAGCGTCCGTCCCTTCCCGACCTGATGTATTATACACGCGGCCGATCCATCGTCATACCTACCGACCACCTGAGCCTCAGACGAGGGGATGAGGATATGCTTATAACAGAGAACGGGCAACCTCTCCAGTGTTTCGGAAAGCTCACCGCTGAGATATATGGTATCCAGCGGTTTCATCCCCGGCAGGTCGGACTTAGGACGTATAGAGCGTATAGGACGTTCCAGCCTCGCCTCCCTCAGCCCATAAAGCTCATACATGCGCTTTATGGGCAAACGGTATTGGTTCAGCAGGCCGCCTCCACCCTCAGCGACCAGAACTCCGCCGTTTTGCACCCATCTCACCAGATTGGGGACCGCATCCTCCAACAGCTCCTGGCCCACCATATAGAGGACCTTATAACGGTCGAGCATTCCGTCGACTATATCCTCATCCGTTATCAGGTCAACGGGATATTGCGCGTGGCGCAGGGCGAGCCAGATCGCCTTACGCTCGTGATTGTCCACGTTCAATTGAGCCCAATAGAGGCGATCATCATGTTTCTGCTGAGGATCGGCCAGCAGATCCTCCGTATCCCACACGTCCGAGGCGATGGAAAGCAGAATAGCGACATCCGCCGGGCGCATGCGAGCTTGATAGAGCCTCTCATCAATCCTTTTCACGTCCCCCGTTATACGATGAATCGCTCGGAAGGTATCTTTGCTCATGTAGAAGTCTATGTAATCACATGTCCCGAAAGCCTGATGGTAGATGCAAAAATGATCTATCACCTTAGCCTGATGTCCCAAAGCGAAATAGTTCATCCTGAGGAAATGTTCCGCCGTCTCACCGGGGTCCGGAATGGTGTAGAAACAGAAAGGCGAATTATAATAATCGGCAGCATGGCGCAGGGCGTCGAGGAGAAAACCGTAGCTCTGAGGTGTAGGTTCCGGCACCTGCCACCACCAATCCTCTGACCACGGCATCGTCATCCCGCCATCCCTGAACATATCGATCCACTTGCGCACATCGGGCCAGACTGAGAGATGCGGGCTGTAGTTGGCCCCCGTTTGAACCCCGGCAGGGAGACATCTTCTGGCCTGTTCGGTTATCCTGGATAGCTCCCGCGTCCAAAGCCGATATCGAAACACGGCTGCCTCATAAAACAACTTGGGCTTTTCGGGCGGGAGCGGCCCACCCAGATGTACGAACCTCCATCGCTCCTCAGGCGGCACCGCTTTGGCAGCCTCCTCATCCTCCGGTCGAACGAAATCGAGCGGATCGAAGCTCCGTTCCCTCAGGTAGGAAACGAAGGCCGCGTCCTGCTCCTCGGGTGACATACTGAGGGATAACTCGATCTCGTCCCCGAAATTGACAAACCTGACGTAATCCCAGAGGCCGGAGCGTTTCAACTCATCGGATACCCTTGCTAAATCCCCTCTACCCACGATCTTAGCCGGGATCGGCTTGACGCCAAGCGCCTCGATCGCCTCTATATCCCTCCTATCGGATGCGTATTGTGTCAGATTATTGTATCCGAGTCGTCTAAGTATCTCCGTCTGCATTCTCTGTAGCCGGGTCGGATTTTCAAAGGCTATCTGTGCCTGATGACAGATGAAATGGATTTTCTCAGGCATACCCGGATGTTCCCCGTAACTTTCGATCCATTTCAACTGTTGCTCCGCCGCTTCCTCAAGGGTGTAGACCCTCTCACTTATGGATGGATCGACAGGGATCAAGAGGCCCAGCGTGGGCAGTTTCGGAGGTCTGCCGAGCCATGTCGAATAGCCGATAAACGTAGGATGGGGATCCTGAATCTCGATCCTGCGAGCGAGCCGTTTATCCTCTCCTCTGGCGATTTCAACGATGATATGAAGGACATCTGAGCTGGGCGCCGTCATAGCACCTAAGAACACGGGAGAGAGATAACAGGGCGAACCGCTGAAAAGGGGCGATCTGCTCATATGAGGGCCGAGGTCGACCCAATCGCTCCTCTCCCCGGGATTTATCCATCTACCCTTTGGAGGGGGCTCGCCGTATTCGCCATCCCGAGCGAGGTAAAGTACATCACCCCACCATGGCGGACGATTGGGATTGAAATAAACCCTCACGCACAGCTTATGTCCCGTTCCGGGCGGATTGGTGATGCGGAGATACCATACACCGGGTTCCAGACGCTGATAGGTCTGGGAGGAGAGAAACAAAGTGGTTAAAAGAAGCGTGATCATGGACGCTCCTCCTCGGCGTTATGAACCGGAGAACGATATATCACAAGACAGCTTCAGATTGCCTCCGGTAGAATTATACGTCCAGCAGCTAATCAAGTCAACAGTAGGAATATATCCTGAGGGGTTTTCAACGCTTTTCGCCAGCGCTGTAGTGATAAGCCCCGTGTCTGCCGGACTCGAGGGCACGCACAGGGGTGTGCCCTTTATCATGCCTGATTATACCAAATCATTGAAAAGCCCTCGCAGTTACGGAGGTGTATGAAAATTTTGTAGGTAAGGGGGGCTCAAGCTGGATATGGGAGAGGATAGCTTCTCTGTTTGTGGATTGCACGCAGATATTGGACTGGGCACATGCAGTTGAGCATCTTTGGGATGTGAGGTGGGTTAAGCAGAAGGAGTCTCTCCTTTGGGATGGAAAGGTGAAAGATGTGATAGATTCCTTGCAGAAGCTGAAGCGGAAGCAGAGGAGCTTTCATAAGAGAAAGGCGTTGCAAGATTTGATAAGGTATTACACCACCAACAAGGATAGGATGAATTATGCCCTCTACAGAGAGAGGCTTACCTGTCGGAAGCGGAGGAATAGAGAGAGGGATGTGGTATGAGATGGAATAGAGAAGGGGCTGAGGCGATGTTGTTCTTGAGGGCTAGGTATCTGAGTGAGATCCCTTCTGGTGAGGCGATATTGGCTGCTTGATCCTCCGACGGATTTCTTATACACCCCCGGGTTGATATATATCCCGATGTATTATACACTATTAGCGAGCCGCACGATTTTTCCGTCGGGGCGCGGCGGACCCCTCATATTAGAGCCTCCATCGTTTCGGAGTGAGGGGATGCCAGAAGTTTAAGGAGAATAGCGTGAGATCGAGATCTGTTTCACTTTCGGCGTTTCTGCTTCTCATCGCTTTGCCCTTATTTGCTGATGATGAGCCGCTTCAGATGGCGATCCAAAGGATCAGAACCGCCTCCAGGTTGCCCTCCGGCGGATCTGAGCCGGTCAAGTGCCTTTCATCGGATATACTCACCCTCTATCAGAGATGGAACGAGCTTCCAAGCTCGATCAGGAAGGAGTTCAGGGAGCTTTTCAGCCGGCCGGGCTCACCGGGAAGCTATTGGGCAAAAGGTCCTCTACCGTTGACCTATACGACACCTCATTTCAAACTTCATTACACCACAACGGGACCTGATGCCGTCCCACTTGAGGATCTCAACCCCAAAAACGGCGTGCCGGATTATGTCGAGATCTGCGCCGATGCATATGAAAGGGCATATCACATCGAAGTTGAGCTGGCGAAATTTAAAGCTCCCCTGGACGATCTGTTTGTGCTGGATAACGGCGGAGATGCCAGATATGATATCTACCTCTTCGCCGGAGGATGGCTCGGCTTCACATCGCCGGACTGGTACGGCAGGGTGATCTCGACGGCCGCCACGGCCATACCCTTTTTCGCCATGAACTCGCGAGTATATAACTTCTTCGGGAAATCCGAGGGGATCAGATATCTCCAGACCACAGCCGCTCACGAGTTCTTCCATGGGGTTCAGATGGCCTATAACCTCCAGATGCCCAGATGGTTCATGGAGGCATGCTCGACATGGGTTGAGTCGTTTGTCTATGACGGCGGCAGGGTCGATGACGGAGATGATCTGGACGATCCGGATGAGCCGGATGAGACGGACGGAGCGAACTACTATGCCGATCAGATGAGATACTGGTTCACACATCCGGACTGGCCCCTGGATCGGTTCGACGGATGGCACGAATACGGAGACGTCATATGGACGATCTTTCTGACGGAAAAATTCACATACAAGGTGGTCAAACGGATCTTCGAGGACACGACATGGGGAACGTATAGGGGGATGGGCAATTTCGTCGAGGTTATGGACTTAATGGGGATCAACTTCGCCGATCTCTTCAAGGAGTTCACGGTATGGAACTACTTCACATGGAGGAGGGATGACAGGCGACATTACCGAAACGGCAGCAGATACCCGCCTGTGGCTATACACCCTCAGGACTTCATAAGAAGATATCCGGCTCAAGTCCGCCTCATAGAGGGTGAGATGCCGGAACATATGGGAGCCAGATACATCGAGCTGATGCCCGACTCCAAGCACAGGGAGATCTGGATCAGAGTTGATGCCAGAGATATAACCGATCCGGAGGAGCTTGATAGGCTTAAAGTCAAAGGGTTATACGGATGGGGGGTTAAGATGATCACACACAGATCAGACGGCTCGACGAAGGTGACCGACCTATATCTCTTCCCCAGATCGCAACAGGGGCAGATAAAGGTGGAGGGATTCGGAGGGGATGTGAGGGGAGTTACGGTCATATTGATCAACCTCGATCCCGATCTGGAACGTCCGGGCGAATATGTGACGCTCTATGCGGGGGAACCACCATCAGGCAAGCTCTCACCGCCTATCGTTCGACAGGGGAAGAACGGCGCTGTTGAGCTCTCATGGCAACTGCTAGATATATCGGGCATCGAGGAGGTGGCGATAATTCGCAAGCGGGCGCCTTCAGGTGACGATGAATTCAGCGCGGAGGAGGTCTATCGGGCTTTCGACAGAAACGGGGATCTCGTCGCCGATGACAACGTAGACCTTGTCGGTCTGGTATATCCTACCGATACGAGCTTCGTGGATCGAACCGTATTCATGGATGTGGATCTGAAATCCCCTTTCCCCGATCAGAGCTCCCCCAGGTATAGATACGCCGTCGTTCCGATAGGAGGAGACGGCATTATGGGCGTTCCGGCCATCTCCGAGAGATGGATCTCCCCCAGCCCGCCCGCCCCTCCGATCATCCTGTTGGACGTTCAAAGGCTATCGAGGAGATTCTGGACGGTGAACATGGCTTCCTCGCTGAGTCTGGAGAACACCCCAGCGCTCACCTGTAAAACGCCTCAGGGCCAAAGGCTGAAGGTGAAACTCGATCGGGACGGAGATAGGAGATGGCATGGGACGATACGGTTTGAGGATGATCCTAAACCCGGAAGATATGAGTTCTCCCTGCCGGGGGTTGAGACGGCATGGGTGATCGGATCGATATACGAATATGAGGAGGATCAACCGCGGAGGTTCTTCGTCTCCCCCAACCCGGCCCTCAAGGGGCAGAGGGTGAGCTTCAGCTTTAGACCCTCGAAGGTCAGGATATACGACATCACCGGCAGGCTGGTGAAGAAGCTCGCCGGGATGTCAAGCTGGGACGGCAGAAATGAGGTAGGGGAGCAGGTGGCTCCGGGGGTATATATCATCCTCGCCGAGGATGAAAGCGGCGTTCAGTTTAAGACGAAGGTCGCCATAAAATAGGGCCCTCAAGTGACGTCAGAGGAGGGGAAGCGCTGCGATTTCCTCGACGAAATAGACCAAGGAGGAGATAGATGAGGGATTTCTCTAAATACATAAGGAACATACCCGATTTCCCAAAGCCCGGGATACAGTTCAAGGATATAACCCCGCTTCTCAGCGATCCCGAGGTCTTCAGGGAGGCGATTCAGGCCATGGCTGCTCCCTTCAAGGACAGGGGCGTTCAGTATATCGCCTCGGTCGATGCCAGGGGGTTCATCTTCGGCGGCGCGATGGCATATATGATGAACGCCGGGTTCGTGCCGATCAGAAAGAAGGGCAAGCTTCCCTATAAAACCTATGAGGTCTCCTACGATCTGGAGTATGGATCGAACGTGCTGACGATCCATCAGGACGCCTTTCCGCGGGGCAGCAAGGTGCTGATCTGCGACGATGTGCTAGCGACAGGTGGAACGGCTTTGGCCACCGCACAACTGGTCGAGAAGCTCGGCGGAGAGGTGGTAGGGATAACCTTCCTCGCGGAGCTGACCGATCTGAGGGGTAGGGAGAAGCTGAGGGGATATGAGGTTTACTCCCTGATTGCATTTTAGGAGGGTTTATGATATACTAAAACAGGTTTATTTCGGCATATGCGCCCGTAGCTCAGCAGGATAGAGCAAGAGTTTCCTAAACTCTGGGTCGGGGGTTCGAGTCCCTCCGGGCGCGTTTTTCTTTTTATTCATCGTCCCATCCCCTCTGTGAGTGTTCGTATGATAGACTTCCATACTCATACCATATTCAGCGATGGAGAACTCCTGCCCTCGGAATTGGTCAGAAGGGCTGAGGAGAAAGGATATAGGTTCATAGCTCTGACGGATCATGTCGATCGATCCAACTTCGACTTCGTGATTCCCCGCTTGTTAAGGTGTGCAGCTGAGCTCAATACGGTCACATCGGTCAGGGTTTTGGTCGGCGCTGAGATCACACATGTGCCACCTCCCCTGATCCCCTCCCTTGTGGAGGACATCAGGAGAACGGGAGCCCAGTTGGTGGTGGCTCATGGTGAGACATTGGTTGAACCGGTAGCCAAGGGTACCAATAGAGCAGCGATAGAGGCGGGCGTGGACATTTTGGCCCATCCGGGGCTGATCGAACCGGATGACGTGAAGCTTGCTGCTGAGAAGGGGGTTTATCTGGAGATATCCTCGCGTAAGGGCCATTCGCTTGCAAACGGTCATGTGGCGAAGCTCGCCCGGCTCTACGGCGCTAAGCTTCTGATAAATACCGATTCGCATTCCCCCTCCGATCTGATAACCCTTGACTTCGCCCGTAAGGTCGGTATCGCCGCCGGTCTCTCGGAGGAGGAGGTGGAATCGGTATTCAAGGATGCCTTTAATTTAGCTATGAGGTTGATGGGAAAAACGAAATTTCGGGAGGAGTTTGCGGATGTTTAAGATAAACTGGTGGAAGGTGAGCCTGATAATCCTCATCCTTATCTTCTCCATCCTCTATATCCTGCCAACGCCATCCAGCACCTACGGCCCGCTCTACGGGTACCTGGAGGTCTGGATGCAGAGGGAGATCCCCCCGCCGACGGTCACCGATGACGGCGCCATAAGGTTCGACCTCTCAAAGGCGAAGCTTCCCGCGGGCGTCGATCTATACGAGGCTGTGGATAAGATCCAGACGATCCTCAAAAGCAGGCTCGAATCCCTTGGAATACCTGAAAGCCAGATCTCCTTTTCGACCACGGCCAAGAGGGAGGTGTTCGTCAGGGTGAAGGGTAAGGGGAAGAAGGAGATGGAGGGGATACTGCCCAAGCTCCAGCTTTACGGCAAGATCCCCCTATCCCTGAGACCCCTCATACCGGATAAGAGGTTAAACCTGGGGTTGGATCTCAAGGGCGGGGTTTACCTCGTGTTAGAACTCGATATGAAGGAGTCAAAGAAGGCGTTGCTTCAGGAGAGAAGCCTTGCACTGAGGGAACGGCTTCGTTCCGAGAGGATATTGGCCAGCTCCATAGAGGTTCGTGAGGATCAGAACGCTCTCCTGGTCAACATCAGGATACCGCCCGGCTCAAGTCCGTCCGAAAGGACGGAGTATCTGAAACAGGCGGAGAAGATCTTGGGTGAGCAGAGGTTCTTCGCCCCGCCTCGGAGGATATCCGAGGGGCAGAACGAGGTGAAGTACCTGGTCAAATTGAGCCAGGACGGGCTGAAGAAGTATAGTGAGGATGCCATCGATAGGGTTCTGGACGTCCTGAGGAACAGGATCGACGCCTTCGGAGTCGCCGAGCCCTCGATCAGAAAGGTGCCGAATCAGCCCAGGATAATCGTCCAGCTTCCAGGGGCTAAGGATTCATCCCAGGCGCTCAACGTCGTCAAACGGATGGGCAGGCTGGAGTTCAAGCTGGTGGCCGACAGAAACGGATCTCCCTGGATGGGAGACGCCAATACACCCCCTCCTGAGAATATCCCCGACGGCACCGAGATAAGATACAGCCCCGAAGGGGATTGGTATGTTCTGAAGAAGGAAACGTTGCTCACCGGCGAGAGGATAAGATCGGCTGGTGTAAGACAGCGGGGCTTCGGATATGTCGTTACGCTCTCCTTTGATTCGGCAGGATCGAGGAGGTTCGCCGAGATAACCGGCGACAACGTGGGCAAACATCTGGCGATACTCCTCGACGGGAAGGTTCAATCGGCCCCTAGAATCAGGGAGAAGATCTCCGGAAACGCTCAGATAGAGGGGAATTTCACCGCTCAGGAGGCGACCGACCTGGCCAGGATCCTCAGAGCGGGCGCCTTCCCCGTTGGCGTCAAGGTAGGTGAGGAGAGGACCGTCGGGCCGACGCTGGGCAGGGAATCGATCAGCAGGGGCATCAAAGCAGCTTTGATCGGAATGGGGATGGTGGTAGTTTTCATGATCTTCTACTACAGGGTCTCCGGCGTTATAGCGGTTATCGCCCTTATGATGGACATGGTGATCCTTATAGCTGCTCTCGCGGGGTTGGGGGCAACTCTGACGTTGCCGGGACTGGCCGGGTTGGTGTTAACGGTAGGCATGGCGGTGGATGCCAACGTGCTCATATTCGAGAGGATCAGGGAGGAGATAAGATCGGGTAAGACGATCCGATCAGCTGTGGATAGCGGATATAAAAGGACGCTGTGGACGATTCTCGACGCCAATATCACCACGCTGTTGACCGCCCTCGTGCTCTATCAGTTCGGGACGGGGCCGGTCAAGGGATTCGCCGTCACCTTGAGCCTGGGAATCCTGGCGAGCATGTTCACCGCCCTGTTCGTGACGAGGGAGGTTTACAACATCATCTATCACGGTCGAACGGTTAAAAGATTAAGCATCTGAGGAAGGAGAGGAAAGGTGGAACTGCTAACTAATGTCAACATAGATTTCATAGCCAAACGCCGGATAGCATTCGCCATCTCCGGAAGCTTGATCCTGATAGGTCTGGTCTTCCTCGTGATAAATGGGCTTAACCTCGGCATAGATTTCAGGGGGGGCGCCCAGATAGAGATCAGGTTTGCAAACCCCGTCACCATCGATCAGGTTAAAGCGAAGCTCTCTCAGCTCGGCTATAAGGCGATCGTGACCGACGCAGGGAAGAACACCTATCTGATATCCATAAGGCATGAGGGGAAATCGGCCAACATCGGCAGAACGGTCAAGGCTGCCTTTCAGAGCGATGAGAGCTTCAAGGTGCAGGACGTCTCCATATCCGAGGTCGGGCCGAATATAGGCAAGGACCTCAGAAAGGCCGCCCTGCTTTCGATCTTCTTCTCGCTCCTCTTTCTATTGGGATATATCGCATGGCGGTTTGAGCTGAAGTTCGCCGTGGGAGCCATCCTGGCGTTGGTGCATGATGTGACGATTACACTCGGCTTCTTCTCCATCTTCGGCTGGGAGGTAAACCTGCCCACCTTGGCGGCATTTCTGACCATCATCGGATACTCGCTCAACGACACAATAGTCGTCTTCGACCGGATACGTGAGAACCTCCGATTGCTTAAAGGATGGAGGTATGCCGATATAATCAATCGCGGTATCAATCAAACGCTCAGCCGAACGATCATAACCTCTCTGACAACGCTGATGGCCACCATCAGTCTGCTGATTCTCGCAGGTCCGGGCGAGGTGCGTATCTTCGCCATAGCTCTTACCATCGGTGTGGTGGTCGGAACCTACTCCTCCATATTCATCGCAAGTCCGATCGTATACAGATGGTATATGAGATCACAGAAAAAGAAGGCGTAATCCCCGATGAATCGGAAGATCGTCCCTGTGTTGTTGTCCTTTCTGCTCAGCGGGTTAGGACAGATCTACAAAAGGGAATATTCCAAGGGCGGTTCACTGGCCCTTTTAGAGATGACCTCCATACTGCTTATCTCAAGCAGACAACCCACTCTGTATGAGTTAGGTATCCTGGGATTCCCGATAATATGGGTGCTTGGAATGCTCGACGCAGCCGATCTGCTCTCCTTCGAGTATCTCCTCGCCGGGGATAGATGGAAATGGCTGGTTATCGGTGGAAGCTTCCTCGCCATAGCCCTAGCAACGGGGATGTTCGTCGGAGCGATGTGGAGGTTCCGTCCATTACCTTCCCATAAGGTGGCAGCACCTGAAAAGACGATAAAGCCGACGATACCGTCTAAACCCATTTCAGTTGAAAAACGATCGGATAGACCGGAGGGGAGATATATCATCAGCTTCGGAGCTTTCAAGATCGAGGATAACGCCAGACGATACGCGTCCCGGCTCAACAGGATGGGGTATTCGGTCAAACTGAGATCGATCGGCGATAAATGGATGGTCATAATGGGCGGGTTTAACACCATCGATGAAGCCCGAGCGAAAGCGCTGGAGTTAAACCGCAACGGGCTGGATTGTTATGCGGCCGAGACGAATAGGCCCAGATTTCCCGTCTTCATACCCCAAAAAGGCAGATGATAGCCTTGTGGAAGCTATGGTTTATCTCCGAACTCCTCACCGTAACGGCGGCTATTTCCGTCCTCCTGTTCCTCCTTCGGCGCCGGGGCAGGCTGAGGATCGAGACGCGCGGAAGGGTTAAGATGCTGATAAGAGGATTGGCACATGAGATAAGAAATCCCCTCAACAGCCTTAACGCCCACCTTCAGCTCCTACAGGAGGATATAGCTTCCGACGAGCGGCTGAAGGATGCGGGGGAGTACCTGGACAGGATCGAGAGGATCAGAGGGGAGGTACAGAGGTTAAACAGGATACTCAACGATTTCCTCAGATACATGCGTCTGCCCGATCCAAAGCTCGCCCCCACCGATATGAGGTCCCTCGTCGACGAGGTTTTGGACTTCATAGAGCCGGAATCCCGAAGGCTGGGCGTGGAGGTGATGAGAAAGATGGAGCCCGTTCCACTGGTGATGGCCGATGCGGCGCAGGTTAAACAGGCATTGCTTAACCTCATACTCAACGCGCACGATGCCATGCCGAAGGGAGGTAGGATGACCGTCTCGGTCAAACCGGACGGCAGATTCGTCAGGATAGATGTATCGGACACCGGAGCCGGCATTCCGCCCGAGATGATCGACAGGATATTCGAGCCTTTCTACTCGACCAAGGGCGAAGGGACAGGACTGGGATTATCCATGGTCAAGCAGATCATGGATAACCATTCGGGCCAGGTTAGGGTGAAAAGCGAAGAGGGAAAGGGCACGACAGCCTCCTTGCTTTTCCCCGTGAGGTGATCAAATTGGACGAGAGGCAAAGACGTATTCTCATAGTGGACGATGACCCCTCCGATCTGGAGGTGATAGCCGAGGCGCTTGAGAGGGAGGGATATGAGATCGTCAAGGCGCGATCCGGTAAAACGGCACTTAAGATAATCAATTCTGAGGACTTCGATCTGGTGGTTACCGATCTGAAACTGCCCGATCTGGACGGGATGGAGATATTGAAAAAGGCGAAGGAGGAGATACCCTATGTCGAGGTGATCGTGCTGACCGGATATGGAACCGTGGAGGGGGCCGTCGAGGCGATGCAGAGCGGAGCTTTCACCTTCCTTCAAAAGCCCGTTGATATCAATATCCTGAGACAGACCGCCAGTAGGGCGATCGAGAAGCGGGAGCTGGAGCTTGAAAACCTCCGCCTTAAGGAACAGATAGAGCGCAAATACAGGTTTGAAAACATCATCGGCAGAAGCCCCCAGATGCAGGAGATCTTCCGTCAGATAAGGAGGGTCGCCCCGACAAAGGCGAACGTGCTGATCATAGGTGAAACCGGCACGGGCAAAGAGGTCATCGCCAGGGCCATCCATCAGAACAGCCCCCGCAGGGACAAACCCTTTATCGCCGTCAACTGCGCCGCCATACCGAAGGATCTGCTCGAAAGCGAGCTCTTCGGCCACGAAAAGGGCGCTTTCACGGGAGCCGTCAGACAGCGGACCGGATATTTCGAGCTCGCCGACGGCGGAACGTTGCTGCTGGATGAGATAGGCGAGATGAGCCCGGAGGTGCAGGCGAAACTGCTCAGAGCTATAGAGACCCGCGAGTTCTGGAGGGTCGGCGCCAGCAAACCCATACAGGTGGACGTGCGTATCATCTCATCGACCAACCGAGATCTGGAGGAGGCCGTAAGGGAGGGGAAGTTCAGGGAGGATCTCTACTATAGGCTGAAGGTCTTCACGATCAAGGTGCCGCCGCTGCGCGAAAGACGGGAGGATATCCCGCTCCTGGTCCAGCACTTCATCGAGGAGATCTGTAAACAGAACAACAGGTCCCCGATCAAGATCTCCCGCGAGGCTATGGATAAGCTGATAAGCTATAGCTGGCCCGGCAACGTGAGGCAGCTCAGAAATGTGATCGAAAGCGTCATCATCACGGCCACATCGGATACGATCGAACTCAAGGATCTGCCCGAGGAGATCAGGGGATCGACGCCCGCTGATAAGGATGAATCGGACAGGATCGACATCCGCGTGGGCATGTCTATGGAGGATATAGAGCGTGAGGCGATAAAGCGAACGCTGATAGAAACGGGAGGCAATAAGACCAAGGCGGCCAATATCCTCAAGATCGGCCTCAGGACGCTCTATCGGAAGATCAAGCAGTACGGATTGGAGGATCTGAGCTAGATATCGTCTGGTTTCCAAGCGCTCAGGGTGGGACGAGATCGTGCATTTCTCGGAAAGTTAGGCGACATCGCAGAGAGGTCAAAAAATGCTTTATGATCACAATTCATGGGTAGGAGGAATTAAAATGGGAAAAGTGGTCGAGAAAATAAAGGTCATAAATGTCTTTGAGCCCGAAAGAGCAATCGAGACCGAGGCCGTTATTGATACAGGAGCAACTATGCTTGTTTTACCTCAAAATGCTATCGATGAACTTCATTTAAAAAAGATGAGGGAAGTGAAAGTAAGATATGCGAACAACAAAACGGAAATCAAATCAATTTATGGTATTGTAACTGTGGAAATGTGTGGTAGAGCGGGCGAATTCAATGTTCTGGCAGAACCAGAAGGTGCTCAACCTCTTGTAGGTCAGATAATACTTGAGCAGTTAGACCTCATAGTTGATCCGAGCACAAGGAAGGTTATTCCTAATCCAAGATCACCAGAGATGCCAATGGTGGAAGTTTTAATGGCAACGTCGCCTAACAGCGGATATACGACCACGCTTCGCTCCACCCAAATTCGGTAAAGCCGAACCTCGTATGCCAGCAAAACGTTATATGAAATGACGGTGAAATGAAGAAGATGAAGGTGAAAGTTAAAATTCCTTCAAGTGAAGAGGAGTCCTGGAATATCGTTTGGAAGTGGTCCTGGTTTACAAGAGAGTTATGGGAATCGGAATATTGGAATGAGATACGAAAAGGTTTGAAACCGTTATTTTCACTGCTCACCCTGTTAAAAGTTAAATCCGTGTTAGATTGCTCATGTGGGCTTGGGTTTAAGACGGTGCTTATCGCCGAAAAGGGATATGAAGTTGAAGGCTCCGACGGCAGCGCGATTGCCGTTAGATATGCCCCGCAGCTTGCAAAAGAAAGAGGTGTTAACATTCGGTTCTTTCACTCCCGCTGGGAGGAGTTGGGACTTAAATGTGGCCGCACCTATGATTGTGTGTTTAGCGATTATTTCGACGAGATAGAAACCTATGAGACTCTAAAAGCCTCAGCTGCAGGTATTTATTCCGTTCTTAATTATGATGGTAAATTCATATTCGGTAGTCTTAATCCCGAATTGACGACAAGATCGGGTTTAAAGAATCTAATCGAAAGGGAGTGGGAAAATCGGGAGAAATTGGTAATCCTTCCCCCCTATGAAAAGGATGGTATGAGGGTGACAAGCATTGAAGTTGCTGAAAAGACCGCCGAAGGTATCCTTGAAAAACGCATCTACCTTATTGAAAAACAAGGTATTATGAGGGCGGAAATAGCTTTTATAATGAATCCCAGAATCAAATGGACATTTCAGGACTATGTTAAAATATTGAAGGAAGTAGGGTTCAAAAAGGTTGAATGTATTGGGAAAGGGGGAGATATATTTAATATAGCTACAAAATGAAAGAAACCGCCACTTCATATAACAGCATGCGCGTCGATAAATGCCATTTCGGAGGAAAGACGTTGAAGGGGAGATACGACGCTGTGGTGGTCGGAGCGGGGCCGGCCGGTTCGACCGCCGCTAAGGTCATCGCAGGGGAAGGTCTCTCGGTGCTGCTGCTTGAAAAGCGTCAGGAGATCGGCTCGCCCGTCAGGTGTGCCGAGGCGGTATCGCTTGGAGAGCTCAGCCGGTTCGTGAAGCCCGATCCCAGGTGGATATCCGCGTGGATAAACGGCGGCAGGATCTTCTCGCCCGACGGCACCCCGGTCGTGGTGGAACAGCCCGGAGCAGGGGTGGTCCTGGAGAGGAAAATCTTCGATAGATATCTCGCCCAGATGGCCGTTGAGGCGGGAGCCGAGGTGCTCGTCAAGGCTCAGGTATTCGACGTGATAAAGGAGGAGGACTTCGTCAGGGGCGTGCGCTTCAAACATCTGGGCAGGATCTACGAGGTTCGATCCGATCTCGTTATAGCCGCCGACGGGGTCGAGTCACAGGTGGGAAGATGGGCCGGATTGGACACCGCCCTTAGGATCGATGAGATAGACGTCTGCGCCCAATACCTGATGGCTAACGTGGAGATCGAGCCGGAGTTCTGCGACTTCTATCTGGGACATGAGCTCGCGCCGAGGGGATATGCCTGGGTCTTCCCCAAAGGCGATCGAACGGCAAACGTAGGGGTGGGAATCGGCGGGACGATCTCCGGCGGAGATGGAAGGCTGGCCCTGGATTATCTGAACAGATTCGTCAGGGACAGATTCCCAAACGGATCGATACTCTCCCTCGTCGTCGGAAGCGTCCCCATAGACGGAACGCTCCCAAAGATCGTCGCGAACGGGATCATGATAGCCGGAGATGCCGCCCATCAAAACGATCCCCTCTCCGGAGGCGGGATAATCAACGCCATGATAGCCGGCCGAATAGCGGGAGAGGTGGCGGTCGAGGCGATCAAGGCGGGGGATACGTCAGAGCGGTTCCTCAGCCGGTATCCCGAAAGGTGGGACCGGGAGGTCGGCAGGACCTTCAAACACCTCCGCAGGGTGCGGGAGGGGGTGCTCAGGTTCAGCGATGAAACCCTGGACAGATGCGCCCATGCCCTCTCGAAGATACCGGGGGGAGAGCTGACCGTCTTCCAGATCTTCAAGACCGTGCTGCTGAACGATCCCAGACTCCTCCTTGAGCTGAGACATCTGGCCAGATTCGGATGGTTCGGATGAAGCTGCTAAAGATCGATATGCATGTTCATACCGAGTTCTCCCCGGATTGTCGCACGAAGCTCGATGACATCCTCCGGATATGCGATGAGAGGGAACTGGATATCGTCGGAATACTGGATCACAACTCGATCGAAGGCGCCCTCAAACTCAACGAGATGATGCCCGGACGCGTGATCGTGGGGGAGGAGATCAGGACGAAGGAGGGCGAGGTGGCGGGTCTGTTCCTGAAGGAGAGGATTCCCCCGGATCTCTCTCCGGAGGAGACGATAGAGAGGATAAAGGAACAGGGCGGATTGGTCTACATCACACATCCGTTCGATATCTTCCGCAGGGAGGTGATCAAAAGGGAGGCTTTCCTGAGGATATATCCCCTTGTCGACGCCATCGAGGGATTTAACGCCCGAAACGTGCTGAGATGGTCGAACAGAAGGGCGATGAGATTCGCTGAGGAACACGATATCCCCGTCGGAGCGGGCAGCGATGCACACATGACCTTCGAGATCGGACGTGGATACGTGCTGATGGAGCCGTTCGAAGGGCCAAAGGATTTCCTCGAAAAACTCAGATCGGCAGGGATAGGGGGCAAAAGCTCCTCATTCCTTTTCAACTTGGCCACCAAACTGTATAAGATCGTCAAGGGCGTTTGATACGGAGGTGATGGGTGAAAAGGGAGACCCTCTCCAGGTTCATAGGGCTGATGAAAAGGTTCGAAGAGAGGTTCGGGGAGGGGGAGATGGGCTTCGCGACGGCCCCCGCCAGGATAAACATCATAGGCGAGCACATAGATTATGTGGAGTATTTCAAAACCGCCGTCCTCCCGTTCGCCAGCGATCGACACACCATGATCGTCGCCTTCAGGCCGAGGGAGGATGATATCGTCAGGGCCGAGACCCTCACGCCCGGATACCCTCCAGGGAGCTTCTCCATCGGCGAGTTCCGCCCACCCGACGATCCCGATCCAGGCCGACGCTGGATGAGCTATCTGGCCGAGCTGGGCGTCCCGCCTCCCAACTGGATCAACTATATCAAGGCCTCCGCCTTTTACCTTCAGAATCTGCGTCCGGAGGAGAACCTCAGGGGCATCGATCTGCTCGTCGAGTCGACCATACCCCCGGCGGGCGGCGCCTCCTCCTCGTCCGCCCTTGTCGTCGCCTCAGGGATCGGCATAAGGGCCGCTAACGGGATGAAGATCGATATGGACGAGTTGGCCGAGTCATCCTCTAGGGCCGAGTGGCTCGTCGGAACGCGCGGTGGGAAGATGGATCACGCGACGATGTGCTTCGCCAGGGAAAATCACGCTCTGCTCATAAGCTTCCACCCGTTCTCAGTCGAACCGATCCCGATGCCCGTCGGGCGGTACAGATGGGTGACCTTCTACGCCCATCCGGCCGATAAAGGCAGCGCCGTGATGAGCGAATACAACGAGCGATCCGCCGTCTCCAAATTCATCATACCGGCCCTCCTGAGGGATGTCCTCTCACGGAACGAATCGCTTGAGATCCGGTGGAGGTCCCTTCTGAGTGCCATAGCCTCGCGCGATAGGGCCTCGCTGGATAGGGAGTGGGAGACGATCGAGATGGTTCTCTCGCTCCTGCCCCAATCCATCACATTGCGCGAGTTCCTATCGAGATTCGAAGAGATGGAGGGCGAGCTCAGGGAGCTATATCCGGCGCTGTTTCAGGTCAAGGGGATGGATTCGCCGCTGAAGGTTCGGGATAGGGCCGAACATCACTTGGGTGAGATAAGGCGGGTCATAGCGGCGGCCGAGATCCTGAAAGAGGCCCATGAGGCCGGATCGGAGGGGGATATCAGAGGCGAGATCGATAGGATGACGCAGATCGGCCGTCTGCTCGATGAGACCCACCGCAGCCTCAGGGACCTCTATGAGGTGAGCACCGGAAGGATCGAGGAGCTGATCCAGCTCATACGCTCCTGTGACGGAGTCCTGGGAGCTAGGGTAATGGGAGGAGGGTTCGGGGGGAACATCCTGGCGTTGATTATAGAGGAGGACGTCCGGAGGGCGATCGAAAACGTCCGCAGCTGCTCCTATAAGGACACGATCATGATCTCATCACCTGGCGATGGATCCATCTACGTCCCGTCATCCGAGTCAAAACGGTTCAGGTTGATCGAGTTGGTAAACGATCCGGTGAGATGGAGGGAGAATGAGGATGAGATCAGGGCGATAGTCGACGGGCTCCTCGGAGAGGGACCCTCCCGGCCGGTGAAACCGGTGATCGTCGCCGCCGGCAAAGGGGTGAGGGCGAGGCGGAGCGGGCTCGAGGTCCCCAAGCCCCTCGCGCCGGTCTTCGGAATTCCGGTGGTGAGATATGTCCTCGAGAAGTTCCTCGCCCTTCCCTTCGACGTCGAGAGGCCGGTGGTGATCGTAAGCCCCGAGACGCTCGATCCGATCAGAAAGGCCCTTTCGGGATATCAGGTCGACTACGTCGTTCAGGAGGAGGCGCTGGGGACGGCGAACGCCGTGTTCTCCGCGAGGGAGAGGTTGAGGGATTTCGACGGAGACGTGGCGGTGATATGGGGCACACAGCCCGTCGTCAAGGTCGAAACCATAAGGGATTCCATCCTGATCCATCAGGCAGCTCGATTCAGCAGCATGACCTTCCCGACGGCTCTGAGATCGAATCCCTACGCGCCGATCGTGAGGGATGAGGAGGGATGGGTGATTGACAGCCTCGAGACCCACCTCGAGGGGGCGAAGGCCCCTGAGGTCGGCGAGGATAACATCGGCTTCTTCCTGCTCCCGTGCCGCGAGATGTTTGAATCCCTGGGAAGGCTACATCGCGAGCATTATCTGCCTGAGGGGAAATACGACACACCCGGGGGAGAGCTGGGGTTTCCCAACATGATGGTCAGGGAGATGGCACGCGAGGGGAAAACGGTCCTGGCCCTGGCGATGGCCGATCCGAGGGAGACGAAAGGCATAAAGGCGAAGGAGGATCTGGAAACGGTCGAAAGATACATCCTGCAGCTCTCTCGGAGCTGGGAGGAGACAGGAAACAGGAGGCGGAATTTGAACGATCATCCTTTACCCTTCAGTGGGATGACGCATATCATCTTTAAAACCTTATCCCCCTTGTTCGTAAACTGATGCTTCTCGTTGGGCTTGATGAATATGGCGTCGCCCGATGAGAACGGCACCTCGCCGTCCTCCAGCCTGACTGCCCCTTCGCCCTCTATTATGAAGACCTCATGTTCCCATGGATGGGTGTGGAAGGGAGTGCTGCTTTGAGGTTCGACCTCGAAGAGCCTCATCGAGAAGTTTTCGGCCCCGTCCCTTTCATCCACCAGCCAGTATAGTTTCACCCCCTGGCCGTATCTCTCAAGCCTCGCCTCATCATATCTCCTCTTGAGCATCCCATCACCTCTCACGGCAGATTTCGGGGCAATTTTATCATCTTCGCCTCCCATCGTCAACGACCATTTCTTCACACCGATATCCGTAGTTGTCTTAGCAGAAGCCTTTGTGATATAATGCTTTTGCCTATCGGAAAGCCGTCTAATCCCCGCTGAGGTCGGCACGCCCTCATCACCGGAACCCTATGGCGATAGCTCTCCCGGTGATTTTGCTGTTGTATGTCTCCCCATAACGGTTTATAATTTGTCCTCGATGGAGACGTGAGAGGTAGGGAGATGTCCACGAAGCTGGAAAGGATCCTCTGGATAGACAGGGAGATTCGGGCTGGGAGATACCCGAACGCCCGTAAGGTTAAGGAACGCTTTGAGCTGCGGAACATCAGGACGGCCTATGGAGACAGGAGGTTCATGATAGATCGTCTGGGAGCTCCGATCGGATATGACAGGATCAAAGGCGGATGGTACTACACCGAGCCGAGCTACTCACTGCCCTCCATAATCCTGACAAAAAAGGAGATAATCGCCTTCTTCCTGGGAGAGGAGCTCGTCAGGCGGTATCTGGGAACCCCCTTCGAACAACCTCTGCGCCTGGCGTTGAAGAAGATAACGCAATACCTGCCGGAACACATAAGCTTCGATCCGGAGGAGACGTTATCGGGGATCGTCTTCACCGGAGGCTCGACGGTCGAGGTCGACACCGAACTGCTTGCGGATCTACATCAGGCGATAGAGAAAAAGTGTCAGGTGGAGATCCTCTACTACACGGCCAGCCGTGACGAGTTGAACGAGAGAACCGTCGATCCATACCATCTTCACAACATCCGCGGCGACTGGTATCTGATAGCCTTCTGTCACAGAAGGGGTGAGGTGCGCGATTTTCTCGTAAGCCGCATAAGGAGATTGAAGGTCCTGCCCTACCGATTCGATAAGGACCCGAGCTTCTCGCTCGACGAGTATCTGTCCAAGGGATTCATAGCCGAACGGGGAAAGGAGCCGGTCGAGGTTGTGATCAAATTCGACGCCTACCAGGCACGCTGGATAAGGGAGCGCAGGTGGCATCCGAGCCAGAAGATAGAGGAGCTGGCCTCCGGAGAGCTTATACTGCGGTTAAGGGTGGGTGGATTGGATGAGGTAAAGCGGTGGGTGATGGGTTATGGTTCGCATGCCGAGGTGCTCCAGCCTGAAAGCCTCCGCAGGGAGATAAGGGAAGAGATCGAAAGGATGAAAAAAGTTTACGGCTGAAAGGTGAGTGCATATATATTGCACTCGCACATGTTATAATTAGGGAGAGAGGAGACGGGAAACAGGAGAAAGCATCCTTCTGTCTCCCACATATCTGGGGGTGATGGGTCCGTGAGGATAATCTTGACGCTACAGCCGCTTGACGGCGCTCTCACCCTGCCGATTCAGTATAACAGCTTGGTTCAGGGGATGATCTATCACAATCTGGAGAGGGCGATCGCCGACTGGCTGCATGACGAGGGTTTCCCCTCCGGAAAACGCCGTTTCAAGCTCTTCACTTTCAGCCGGCTGATGGGGAGGTATCGTATAGGGCGGGATGCTGAGGGACGATCCATCACCTTCCCCGGCCCGATCAGGCTTCACGTGGGCTCGGTTCACGATAGATTTCTCGAGTCGCTGATCGAACATCTGCTACGTCAATCCATCGTGTTTATAGGGGAAGGTCGATGTGAGGTGGTGTCGGTGGAGGTTGAGGAGATACCGGAGGTGAGCATGCCGGTCAAAGTCCGTGCCATTTCGCCGATCACGGTTTACAGCACGTTGATGACCGGCGACGGGCGAAGGAAGACTTACTATTACAGCCCTTTTGAGGTGGAATGGGAGAAGCACATTCTGGCGAATTTGGGGAGGAAGGGCAGAGCGCTCGGGTGGAGTGATGATGAAATTATGAGCCTGAGCGAGGGACATATCCGACCTGTCAGGGTTCGGAAGGGGGATGAGAGCGTGGTGATGTATCGTGATACCGTGATAAAGGGCTGGACGGGGATCTATGAGCTGGACTTACCCGAACCCTTCTTCCATCTGGCCTACGACGCCGGATTGGGCGCGAAAAACTCACAGGGGTTTGGGATGGTGGAGATAATTGAAACAGGGAGGGATGAAAGTGATCAGAGGGATTAAAGCCATCGGCGAAGCTATTATCGAAGATATGGAAGATCCTCGGTTAGATCTGGCAAGGTTTTTGATCGAAGATCTCTCTAAGCCCAGAGGTGAAAAAGGATATGTAGTCATTTTGAAGATCAATACCGACAGGCCATCTCTCTCACTAGACATCGGTTCAGAATTTTCGGAACCTTCCCTGGAGATCGGAGCTAAGTTTCTCTGGGTAGGGAAACCGACAGGGGCAAATGATGATCAGGATCGGTTAACCACGGATAAGGTCGAATATCTCATCTCGCAAACGATACCGAATCTCATCAGGGAAGATAGATTGGAAGGGGGCGAGCTTAGATCCTTGCTCGAGAAAACTTTTCATACCATATTCTTCGATCTAGGCGATGGTGAAAGCTCGCTGTTTAAAGGACAACACAGGAGATACAGATATATCTGGGATCTCAAGGGCCTTGGAATTGAGGATGCGCCTGAACCTAAGGAGCTGAAAGAAATTGTTCAGGAAAGCGGAGACCGCAAAAGAGGGGTAAAAGAGGTCGCTAAGGTTCTTAAAAACGAGATTAAATCCCAGTTGGATATCAAGCCGGATGATATCTCACTTTACACTCTTGAAATAGATGGAGAACTCGTTGCTCAACATCCGGATTACAGGAAGTACATCTTCAAGAGATTGGTAGATGATAGGTTCGTCAATGCGGAAGAGGGGATATGCCATATCTGCGGCGGAAAGAAGGTGGTTACGTGGAACACTAAGCAGTTTAAGCTCTTGAAGTTTTACATCACCGATAAAATCGGTTTCTCCAGCGGACTGAAAGGGGAGAGGGGTGGTTTCCTCAGCACATATAGGATCTGCAAGGATTGTTATATGGCTCTTCTAGCAGGGGAGAACTTTGTCGGTAACAGACTGAAATCGAACTTAGTTCTCAGCGATGTTTACGTGATACCATCCTTTCATATGGATGTCGGTCTGAACAAGGATAATCTGGAGGTATGGGCTGATTATCTGCAAGGCTCTTTCGGCAAGGTGAGTAGCGTGGACATGTGGAGAAAGTTTCAGAAGGAATTTAAGAATTACAGTGAGATGGAGAAGAACAAATCTTACTTCATGTTTAATTTCCTCTTCGCCAGCAGACAGCAGGCAGCTGTGAAGATAAGCAAGCTAATTCAGGATGTCCCGCCCTCAAGGCTTGATCTGCTGATGGAGGAAGAGGGGAAGATCTTCGAATTAGCTGAGAGGTTTTTCGGTGAAGGTCCTTGGAGTTTAAAGCTGAATTCGATTCTGTACCTTTTTCCCGTTCGAAAAGGAGCTCAATCTGTCCGCGAGGTGCTTGAGGTCTATGATGCCCTTTTCACCGGTAAACCTCTATCAGGAGCCTTTCTTAGGAGAAACTTTATCGAAGTGGCAAGGATGTATCACCATGAAAGCTTCGGGGCTTACATCCATAGGCCGCCCAGCGATTCCGCTGACATAGCTATGATTAGGTTCTTAATTCAATCCCAACTCTTTCTGAAATATCTTGAAGGGTTGGGGATGCTCAATGATAAAAGGAGGGATGAACCAATGTCCGGTATAATTCAAGACTTGGAACCCGAATTGAAGGAATACCTGAGTGAGATGGGATTTGACGGTCCCAGATCATCTTTGTTCCTTCTGGGTTATCTAGTCGGACAGGTGGGGAATGCCCAAGCTTCGATATCGAGAGGTGGAAACGTCAAAAAGCCTATACTCAACAAGATCAACTTCATGGGCATGCCGTTTTCCAAGATAATGCGCTTGTCCAATGAGATATTTGAGAAACTCGAGCAGTATGGGAAGCTCGACGGCTTTAATGAGGTGATCTTCTCTGTCATGAAAGAGCTAATGGACAGATACAAAGACAAATGGGGTTTAACTCCTCAGGACAACGTCTATTACATCCTTTCAGGCTATGCTTATGCTACCAGAAAAGCCATAACGCATAAAAAGGAGGGAGGATAATGAGTGTCATCACAAAAAACTCTGAGATCCTTTTCATCTACGATGCCAAGCTGTGTAATCCAAACGGCGATCCCGATGAGGAGAACCGACCGAGAATGGACTACGATACCGGTCGGAACCTCGTAAGTGATGTGCGCTTGAAGCGTTATCTGAGGGATTACTGGCTAGGTATAGGATATGATATCTGGGTCAGAAGAATAGAAGAGAGCAGCGAGGAAAAAACGGTCACTGCCAAACAGAGGATCGATCTCCTAGCAAAGGAGTTCGGAGCGAAGAGCGCGAAAGAGGCTCAGAAAAAATCGGAGTTCAAGGGGTGGCTTCTCGATAAGCTGGTCGATATCAGGATCTTCGGGGCGACTATGCCGATAGGGGAGGAGGGCGCAAGAGGAGCTTCCATGACCCTGACCGGACCGGTCCAATTTTCCTGGGGATATTCGCTCAACAGAGTTGAAATACTTCCATCTTCTACCATCACCTCAACCTTCGCCGGAAGAGGGGGAGAGGAGAAGGGCGAATATGGAACCATGGGCAAGGATTGGCGCGTGAAATACTCAGTCATAGCCTTTTACGGGTTAACAAGCGCTTGGAGAGCTAGACACACGAACCTAACGGAGGAGGATATCACGCTCCTCGACCGCTCTATGATCAAGGCGTTGCCCCTGGAAGCTACTACACGCAGTAAGATCGGTCAGACGCCAAGGCTTTACATGAGAGTTGAATACAAGGATGATACTACATTTCTCGGAGATTTGAGAAGCTACATCTCTATCATACCTGAGGAAGGATTGTCCGACATCGTCGATTTTAAGATGGAGTGCTCTAGACTTGAGGAGTTGTTGAACGGTAACAGGGAGAAAATCAGCAAGATCGTTCTCTGGAAACATCCCGACCTGAAGGGGGCGGTGTTCGAAAAGCTCAAGGATATAACGGTAGAGGTTAACCCGGGGGAAGAAGATGAAGAGAGCGAGGAATCCTGAGACGATCCTGATATTTGACATATCAGGGCACATGGCTCACTTCAGGAAGTTCTACACCAATTCATCCTCACTCTCATACTCCTTTCCGCCTCGTCCAACTATTTGCGGGCTCGTGGCCGGAATTCTGGGCAGAGAGCGCGACTCTTACTATGAGGATTTCTCCTTGGGAAAATGTGGGATAGGTGTCTCGATGAGAACTCCCATCAGGAAGATCACGCAGACGGTGAATTATGTGATGACTAAAGATAGGTACCAGGTTGATGGAAGTAAAGGAGGAACCCAAATCCCAATCGAGTTTGTCTTTCCTAGGGCAGGGATGACCTTGCTGATCTATCGGATATATTTCTGGCATGCGGACGAGACGATCCTGAACGAACTTTCCTGGAGAGTGAAGGAGAAAAGGCCCATTTACCCACCATATCTGGGCATAACGGAATGCCCGGCGGAAATAAGATGGATTGCGCTCGTCGAATCAGACGATCTGAGATATCTGAAGGATGTGGGAGAACCTCGACCGATCTCAACCGTCGTACCTATGAGCCGGGTTCGAGGTAACGGGCTTAAGATCTCACCCGGCATTCAAATCCTGAAGGACAGAATCCCGTTGGAGCTTAGTCCAGGGAGATATCTGTCCTCTGTTGACGACGCCATTTACGAGCGAGAGTGTAAACCCTTGAGCTTAATAGTTAGCGGGGATATATTCCACATCTCCTATCGCGATCCCATCATCGACCAAAGGATAGAAGAGTATACAGTGTTCATGGAACCGGGGTGAAGCTATGGAGGAGATGAGATTTTTATCCCATCCTGATAAGCCTTTAATCGAACATCTCAAAGAGGTAGGCGAGCTGGCGGAGGAGTTCATAAAAAGCGTTCCCCTAGGGAATCAATCTGAGCTGTCTCTGACAGCTCGCCTCATAGGATTTTGTCATGACTTTGGGAAATACACCTCCTTCTTCCAGGATTGGCTTATTCGCAAAAAGGACTCCGGCCGAAAGAGGAACCACGCTCTAATATCAGCCCTTTTAGCAGCCTGGGTTGTCTCCATGGAATTCGGAAACCCTTTCCAGAAGGAAAGTATCACATCATACCTCCCTATTCTGGCGTTTCTGGCCGTTCATAGGCATCACGGGGATCTCAGAGATCCCGCCCTGATCTTGCATGATCCGGATGAAAATTCCTCGGAATGGATAAGGGATAAGAAGGTCCTACAGGATCAAATCGAAAATCTGCTCGATTCATCTAGGCTTCCCTATCTTGAATCCGAGATGGAGAGATTGGGAATTGAGGGGATCACAGATTTTCTGAACATTAACACGATAATCGAGATCTACAGAAAACTCCGGAAACCATCTCTTTATTACATCGTACAGGGCAGCTTGTCGGATGAGTTCCGACTTAAACTCGCCTTTACAGCTCAACTTCTTTTCTCAGCTCTTATAGATGCAGATAAGCGGGATGCAGGTAGGGTAAGAAAAATCGGGAGGAAGAAGATCCCATCGGATATCGTTGATCATTACATCAAGGAGAAATTCCCTGTCCCTAAAAAACGGCTGGATCCACTGCGGCGAAGGGTCTACGAGGAGGTTACCCATTCAATCGAGACAATTCCTTTAGAGGATCTACATGGTCATATCCTTACTCTCACCGCTCCGACCGGGTCAGGAAAAACTCTGACTGCTCTATCGGCAGCGATTAAGCTTAGGAATAGGATAGAAAAGGAAAAAGGATATACCCCCAGAATCATCTATTCTCTCCCGTTCGTCAACGTGATAGATCAGAACTACGGGGTATTCCATGATGTTCTTAAAACGCTGGACGACTTTGAAAGGGATGAATCGGCTTATCTGCTGAAACATCATCATTTATCTGAAGTCACCTATAAAACGGAGGATGAAAGAGTTCCGCTGGATGAAGCTCTCATGTTGACAGAGAGCTGGGAGAGTGAGATCACGGTTACCACCTTCGTTCAACTACTCCATACCCTCATAGGTTTCAAGAATTCCTTTCTGAAGAAATACCATAATCTTGCCGGAGCTATCCTCATCCTGGATGAGATTCAAAACATCCCTGTGGAACAATGGAGGCTGGTAGGGGAGATTTTGAGAGGAGCCGCTAAATATCTGGGGTGCACAGTCATTCAAATGACCGCTACGCGTCCGCTGATCTTCAGTAAGGAAGAAACCATTGAGCTGTTGCCTGATCCTGAATCTTGTTTTTCCAGGCTCGATAGAACTTCTATTCATGCTCGAACCTCCAAGCTTTTACCAATTGAAGATTTCACTGATATGATTCTTGAAGAATGGGATGGTAAAACCTCGCTTTTAATAGTTCTAAACACCATCAGGGCGTCTATAGAGACCTATGAACTCCTTAAAAGGAAGCTGAAATGTCATCCGGTGGTGGGTTATCCGGAGGAGGATGAAGTTCAATCTGAAGAGCTCTCTATCGTCTATCTCTCTACAAATATCATCCCGATCCAGCGTAGAAAGAGAATCGAGTTTTTGAAAGAACGACTGAACGAAGAGAAACCAACCATACTGGTATCTACACAGGTGGTAGAAGCAGGAGTGGATCTCGATTTCCACCGTACCATCAGGGACATAGGACCGCTAGATTCAATTGTCCAAGTCGCTGGCCGCTGTAACCGATCCTGGGATCGGGAAACACCTGGACAGGTGAGAATTATTAACCTGAAAAACGGTGGCGCACCATGGGTTTACGGGAAAATCCATATCTGGCTCGCAAAGGAACTCCTCCGGGACAGGATACTTCGTGAGGGGGATTTCTACTCTGCGGTGGAGACCTTTTTTGGTGAGGTTCGATCGAGAAAGGACGATACAGAATATTTAGAGATACTGAAAGCTTTCCGTCATCTCCGATTCGACCGTGATAGGGATATGCCAAGAGTCAGCGATTATCGATTTATCGAGAAGGGAATTGAGATCCCGATTTTCGTAGCTCTCACTGAAGAAGATGAGATAATTTGTGAACGTTTCATCCATGAGGTTTTGGAAAGGGAAGATCCCATAGAGAGAAAACGGGCATATCTTTCCATCCGCAGGGAGTTCAAGGGCAGAGTGATCACCCCGCTCTTAGAAAGGGCGAAGGAAAACCTGCCTGGTCCGCTCGCTGAAAACACCCAATATCGAAAGATCCCTCTCGATAAGGATTATCAAGATCGGTTCTACGATCTTGAAACGGGTTTTAAGTGGCTGCCGGAGGAAAAAGCATGGGTCTGGTAACTCCTTTCAGAGGAGAAATACCTGTAACCGGCACTTTGGTCTGGTACTACTACATCTGCCACCGTGAGGTATGGTTGATGGCGCATGAGATCGAGCCGGAAAGGGAGAACCCGTTTTTAGAGTTGGGAAGGCTCATTCATGAGGAGTCTTACCAGAGGGATAAGAAAGAGTTCAAAACGGACGGGATGAAGATCGATCTGGTTCGGAGAGAGAAGGGACAATTGGTTGTAGGCGAAGTAAAAAAATCCTCGCGTTTCCTGGAATCGGCTGAGATGCAACTGGCGTATTATCTGTGGCGACTCGATCTGATGGGCGTGGAGGCGAAAGGTGAGCTTCTCATACCCAAAGAGCGAAAGCGAATACCGGTGGAGCTCTCAGATGATCTGAGATGTAAGCTGGAGGAAGCCATCGAGGATATCAAACGCATCGCAACTTTAGAGTCTCCTCCCCCTCCACACCGCATCCCGTTCTGTCGGAACTGCGCCTATAGAGAATTCTGCTGGGGATGAGGTGAATCTATATGAAACAACCGATATACATCTTCTCCGACGGCGAGCTCCAGCGAAAGCAGAATACCATATCTTTCGTGGATTCGGAAGGAAAAAGAAAATACGTTCCCGTGGAGGGGACCTCCGAGCTCTATATCTTCGGCGAGGTGGATTTGAACAAGCGCCTGCTGGAGTTTCTAACCCGATCGGAGATCCTGATCCATTTCTTCAACCATTACGGCTATTACATCGGCTCGTTTTACCCGAGGGAACACTACAACTCCGGTTGTCTCATCCTCAAGCAGGCCGAACATTATCTCGATCTGATAAAAAGGCTTGACCTTGCGAGACGATTCGTGTCGGGAGCCATTGAGAACATGAAACAGGTGCTCAGCTATTACCTGCGCAGAGGGGTGAACCTGGAAGACGCGATAAACGCTATCGAGCTTACGGGCTCCTCGCTTGATCGGCAGGACTCGCCGGAATCCCTCATGGCGGTTGAGGGAAACGTTCGTGAGATCTACTACGGCGCCTTCGACCTCATCCTTAAGCAGGGGGAGTTCTCGTTCACGAAACGCACGCGCCGACCGCCTCAGAATCGCCTGAACGCCCTGATCAGTTTCGGAAATTCGCTGATGTATGTCGCGGCTCTCAGCGAGATATACCGCACCCATCTCGATCCGCGAATCGGCTTCCTTCACGCCACTAACTTCCGCAGGTTCACCCTTAACCTGGACGTGGCCGAGATATTCAAGCCCATAATGGTGGATAGGTTGATCTTCAGCCTTGTCAACAAGGGACAGATCAAGGCGAGGCATTTCTCCGAGTCCGCCGGCGGGGTATTCCTTACGGAAAAAGGACGTAAGGTCTTCATCGAGGAGTGGGAGAAACGGCTTCGCACGACCATAAATCACCCCAGATTGAAACGCAAGGTCTCCTATCGCCGTCTGGTTCGCCTGGAGCTTTACAAGATCGAGAAGCATCTATTGGGGGACGAATCCTATAAACCCTACAAGGCGGGGTGGTAGCTTATGTTCACGATCATGGCCTACGACGTGAACGTAGCGAGGGTAAGTAAGGTTTTGAAAATCGGGAGGAGATATCTGAACTGGGTTCAGAACTCCCTTTTTGAGGGGGAGCTCTCCCGAGCTCAACTGGAGAAGCTTAAGTCGGATTTGAGGAGGGTGATCAACGAGGAGGAGGATTCCGTGATCTTCTATCTCCTGAGGAGGAGCCAATATATGGAGCGCGAGACCATGGGGGTGGAAAAAGGTGGCGAGAGCTCGTTTCTATGAGCTAGGGGGATTTCCGTCGACCTCCGGTAGCGCGGGAATCCCAGGGGTTCGACGGATAAGGTTGAAGTTGAAGGATGCTCGACGTGCAAAGGTTTCACCAAGCCGGGGAAGCCTAAAGGAAATTTTATTTCTTGCATTTGGTCCTTATAGCAGCTATAATTTTTTCGGCTATCGCAATGGGGTTCGTAGGATACCTATGAGGGATTGAAACCGCCAAATCCCTTGGGTGGATTGATTCCAGATCCGTGGTTCGTAGGATACCTATGAGGGATTGAAACTCATCTTGTCCTCTCCCCCTATATGAATCGGTTAGGGTTCGTAGGATACCTATGAGGGATTGAAACATGAACCTCAAAGCCGTTTATCTGAGACAGAAGAGAAGTTCGTAGGATACCTATGAGGGATTGAAACCTTCCCCGACCGGCGGAGAAGGGATACCCATAACCTGTTCGTAGGATACCTATGAGGGATTGAAACTTTCAATGGGAGGGCTGGATGGTACATATGTCGATGTGTTCGTAGGATACCTATGAGGGATTGAAACCGCCGTAGATCGTGCCGTGGTTGCCCTTGCCTGAGTGTTCGTAGGATACCTATGAGGGATTGAAACTAGGAACTTCTTCCCCGATATCACCTGATAAAGCTTGTTCGTAGGATACCTATGAGGGATTGAAACTTTCAATGGGAGGGCTGGATGGTACATATGTCGATGTGTTCGTAGGATACCTATGAGGGATTGAAACCGCCGTAGATCGTGCCGT
>JAGGXZ010000182.1 GCA_021162805.1 Candidatus Poribacteria bacterium | reverse complement strand
TATCAGGAATGGTGGAAGCTATAAGATAGCGGATCTGAAAAAGAGGGTTCATATTCCCAAAGAGGTGATCCCCGATGATGTTGATCCTCCTGCGGAGTTGAGATCCTCCTCTCCGGCTGCATCACCCGGCGGTAGAGGGGAGGTTGAGGTTGTTCTCAGGGATGGTGGAAGCTATAAGGTGGCGGATCTGAAGGAAGGGGTTCATATTCCCAAAGAGGTGATCCCCGATGATGTTGATCCTCTTGCAGAGTTGAGATTTTCCTCTCTGATTGGTGATCAGGAGGTTCAACACCGAGATGGGATAGTGGATGAACGAGGGATTAAGCCTCAACTTGATCTCGGCCAGCAGATCGAGAGCACTTACCAAAGCAGGCAGCGGGAGGGAGCGTGGAAAGTTAAAAGCCAAGGATCGAAGGGCGAAAGCCAAAAACTTATCTCTCTATCACGATCAAGGATTGAAAATCAAGAGGTAGCTTTATCCTCTTCACCCGTGATGTCCTCAAGATCACCAGCCGATAAGATATCCTCCTCTGATATTACCACAAGGATCATCCCTCAAGGTGAGAGGCGGGGTATCACCGAGGACGACGTTCCTATCGGAGAGGAAGGGAACGTTTATCAGGGTAAGGTAACACACCTCTCACGCGAGGAACTTTCCCTCTCCTTTCAGAATCAACCGGTTCAGGAGATATCAAATCAACGTCGAATTGGGCAAAATGTGAGAACTGCTTCTTCGACATCTATCCCAGTCGATGATCCTCCTCGTGTATTCCCATGGAAATCTGATATTCGATCTCGAGCTTTCTCCATTGTAGAAGCAGCAATGCGGAGTCCGAGTTCTAGCTTCTCTGGAGAGGCGGATTATACCTCCCGTTCTCCGAGCGGGGCGACGAATAATGCTGATAGCATAGGTTTATATTCCCTATCGGGCTTGGGCGATGATATCTCACGTGATGATCTGAGGAGGAAACCAACGGGAATACAGATGGGGAATCAATATGAGATATCGCGCGAGGTATCGTCCGAGCATCAACCCATAGTACCACAAGGTGAGGCGGTAAGCATCCCGACGGGCAACACATCGCCTGTCCGTCACCTCGTTCGGTTCGTTCAGCTTGATGGTGACCTCCTCCCACCTCTAAAGGAGATGGGCTTCCTCCTTCATCGAAGCGGCTTACACGGATGCTCCCGTGCAGAGGCCCTCTTCTCCAGAGGCTTAAGTACGGGCGAAAAATCTTTCGCCCCTCCTCTCTGTTCGGACCGGTCCGGCCCTAGGGTTTGTACCGAAGGCATTATACCACAATCGGAGATAAAAAAACAAGCTGCCTATGGTGCACGCAGACCGCCTTTCATCCTACCCCTAAAAGAGTGGGCTTTCCCGGCGGGAGTTCGTAAGGGGCTGAATATAAACGCTATCAATCCCGATTTCTCCCATGAGCCTGATCATCCCTCGCCTAGGATAGCCCTTTATGGGGATAACTCCATGGTTTTAATCACCATATCTTCTTCCAGCGCTGAAGATAGCTCGATTCATCCGCGAAGCGATGAGGTGGGTGGAGTTCAAGCGCCACCGTATTTCATACTATCCCGGGAGGGCATGGAGAGCGATCCCGATCCAGCTTATCACACTGGCCTTGCTAGGAGGGCAACACAAGACGGAGGAGGAAGTTCATCTACTGCTGGAGGTAATCCTGACGTCATACCCGGAGCTCCCGAAAAACGGTTGGAGGCCGGAAGATGGGAGGATCAAGCGGTGAGAGGCGTTAAACGAAAGGCGGAGATCATCTTCAAAAACGCCGTGATTCATCCTGGATCTGATCTGAAGGAGGGAGTCCATACCCCCGCTGTATCCGTTGAAGGGAGGATCGACGGGATGCGGACAGGGGGTCAGGTATTTCCTACTGTCGATATAACTGACTTGAAATCGAGTTCCCTTAGCTTCCCCGCTAGAGCAAGGATTATCTCCTCCGAGTTACCACCAGATCAGGATATCCAAGGGGACAGGATATCGGATGGTAGGAAGGTCAGTAAGCCTCAGCTTAACCCTGATTCCCCGATCAGACGTGCCCCCCTGGGGGAGAAAGCTCACACTGAGATGCAGCAGAGATCAGGTAATAATAGCATTGTCTCCACGTTTTCCCATGGTGAACCTCAAGAAGGGAAGCTGGGGAAACCTGATTTCGTCCATCGGCCTGCCGATTCCGATCTATTGAATCCTAGGGATAGTTTACCTGCTGATGAAGCCAAGATGAGGTCTTCCTATATGAAAGTTCCAAACCCCGCGCCTTCACATCATCAGGAATATCGCTTTGATTTTGACTCATCCCTAAGTTCAGTCCATCAGACCGAACTGGGATCATCTTCGGCGGAGAGGTCGGATCAGGGTAGAAGCGATATATCTTCAGGATCACCTGCCCGTCTATATGAGGGTATGAGCGTGAAGGGAAACGGGGGAGAAAAAAATATCCCCCTGCCCTCATATCCTTCTCCATCCTATCGGGAGGTGGACATCGCCGTCAGATTCGACAGGCAGGGTGAGAGGGTTGAGGTCAGGGACATCGATGAAGGGGTCGCCGATGAGATCGCTCGCCAATGGCAACATACGGTAGGCGGGACGGAATATCGGCTTGAGGTTGGCGATAGACCGGAAGCTGGGAGGATCTCCAATGAGCTCGGCGGGATGATATCGAATGAGGTGAACAGGCTTAAAGCGGAAAATCCCATCTTAGAGGGTAGAATCGTAACGGTGAGCTCTATAAGGGTCAAACTTCGTCCGGAACATCTCGGTAGGATGGAGATAAAGGTGATCAAAAAAGGGGAGGAGATATCCGCTATCATAAAGGTCGAGGACAACTCCGTGAGGAGGTTGCTCCATCAGATCGCCCCTCAGATAAGGCAGAACCTGGAGGAGCACGGGATAAAGATGGGACAGGTTGAGGTCAGGTCATTTAACCCCTCTTTCTCAGGGGGGTTCGGATCGTGGATGGGAAACGGGAGAAGATTTCAGCAGCCCGGATATCCCAGCTATACGGCGGCTGTAGGTCAAGATAGCAACTTATCCCACGAGCTTGAAGGGGAGATGGAGGAGAATTCGGGTGTAAATTTAAGGGCTTAGACGCCACAGCTTGTAACATCGATTATAAGCGAGATGAATTAACAGAGGTGATTATGAGATGAGGGTTTCAAACGATCAGAGGATTTTCAGGATGAGCGACTCGAAAGAGGATCAGATACCTTCAAACCAGATAATGGGTAAGGATGATTTCCTCAGGCTGCTTGTAACCCAGTTGTCATATCAAGATCCTCTTAGCCCTGTGGATAATCAGGAGTTCATAGCACAGACAGCTCAGTTCAGTGCCCTTGAGCAGATGCAGAACCTCAATGAATCCTTCAAGTCACTCATGCAGATCGAAAGGCAGGTCAGTAGGGCGATCTCGCTCGGATTCGTTGGGAAACAGGTCAAAATACAGAGCGGCTTCTTCGAGCTGAAGGGTGACGGTCCGGTGAAGCTGAAATATCGGGTAGATGAGGATCTGAAGAAGGTAAGCGTGAAGATATTCAACGAGGATGGCGACCTGATAAGAACGCTTGAACCCAAGGATATCTCCCATGGCGAACATACCGTTCTGTGGGACGGAAAGGATGATAAGGGCGAAAAGGTCGAAAGTGGACGTTACAGGTATGAGGTAACCGGTGTAGATGAAGCGGGAAAGGAGGTGTCGCTTACACCAACCAGTTCCGGAAAGGTGGATGGTATCTCCTTCAAAGGCGATAAGGTGTATCTCATGGTGAACGGCGATCTCGTGCCGCAATCCAGTCTCATCTCGATAGAGGGGTGAGGGAGGTGATCAGGTTGAGGGAAGGGGTCAGAGATGTGATTTCAACCGGTCGGCTTGAACGACTGGGCTCTCCGATGAGATCGGGGAAAAGTTCGGGGTTGAGCTTCGATAGGGTGCTCGCTCGGTTGTCAGACGGAGAAAACCGGCCGGTGAAGATCTCCACCCATGCCAAGGCGAGGCTGAGGCAAAGGAGGATATACCTCTCCAGTGAGGATATGGAGAGGATAAACAGGGCCGTGGAGAAGATGAACGAGAAAGGGGCCAAGGAGTCACTTCTCCTGATGAGGGATTTAGCCCTGTTGGTCAACGTGAGAAACAGGACCGTGATAACGGCCCTGGACGGACAAAACATGAAAGATAGGGTTTTTACGAACATCGACAGTGCGATGATAATCTAAAACCTGACCCTGTAGAGGCGGGCCCTCCTCGGAGGACGCCTCGTGGGACGCCGATCGCCTGAGGCGGCCCGGGTCAGAATGGAAAGGAGGAGGAAAAAATGATAGGAGCTCTTTTCAGCGGGCTTTCAGGTATAAGATCGCATCAGACTGAGATGGATGTCATAGGCAGCAACATCGCCAATATCAACACGATCGGCTATAAAACCTCCAGAACGTCGTTCGAGGAGGCGCTGGTGATCACGCTTCGAGGCGGCGTCAAGCCCGAAAGCGGAAAAGGTGGGCTCAATCCCGTCCAGATAGGAATGGGATCGACCGTCGGCGGGATAGACACGATTTTCAAGCAGGGCGCTCTACAACAGACGGGCAAAACCACAGATCTGGCCATAATCGGCGATGGGTTCTTCATCGTCAGCGACGGCGAACAACAGTATTATACGAGAGCCGGCAATTTCCAGTTCGACGCCCTCGGAAGGCTAGTTACTAAAAATGGCTACTCAGTTCAGGGATGGAACGCTGATCCGGAGGGGAAAATCACCAAGGATAAACCGATAGGTGATATCATCTTGCCTTACGGAAAGCGCATGCCGGCTAGAGCCACAACAACCGTATCCTTCACTGGAAATCTCGATTCCAGGGCTAATTCGAGTGACGAGTATGTAATCTCCACCACGATCTACGACTCGCAGGGTAACAGTCACACGCTCTCGATAACTCTAAAAAAAACCGATTCGAACACGTGGTATTGGGAAGCATCATTACCAGGAGGCGGGGTAATTGACAGTGACAGCAGCTCGGGAACTATCTCCTTTAATGAAGACGGTTCGATAAATACCGATACCCTCCCGCAGCTGAAGATCGATCCCGGAAACGGAGCCAAGCAGATGAGCATAACCTTGGACTTTAAAGGGCTCACTCAATACGCTTCCCAGTTCACAGCAGTGGTCTCTAGCCAGGACGGTTGCACGGCAGGAAACTTGGAAGCGATCAGCATCCAAGAGGACGGAAGGATACTGGGGACGTTCAGTAACGGTATAACTCAAACCCTCGCCCAGATAGCGCTTGCCAGGTTCAACAACCCCTCTGGTTTGGTCAGGCTGGAGAAGAACCTGTACGGTGCCACGGGCAACTCCGGTGTTCCTCTCATCGGCACCGCCGGCAGCAGCATTCAGGCCTCTATAGTCTCAGGCGCCTTGGAACAATCCAACGTGGATCTCGCCTCCGAGTTCACGAGGTTGATCATCGCTCAGCGCGGGTTTCAGGCCAACTCGCGCGTGATAACCACCTCCAACGACGTGCTGCAGGATCTGGTGAACCTCAAGCGATGAGATGCCTAGTGGGGCGGATCGATCCGATCCGCCCTCTAGAAACCGGTAAAGATTTGAGCCTCGACCTCCGATAAAAATATCAGGATAACCGAGTTCGCTTCCGCATGGCGGAACTGCGCGGACAGCGAACGGGTTTGATGAGAGGGCAACCATGGATATAAGCACCGTCCTGGGAATCGTGGCAGGTGTGGGATGTGTTTTGGTGGCTATTCTGTTAGGCGGAGATATATTCGGTTTCATCAATATCCCCTCCCTTATGATCGTCGCCGGCGGGACAATCGCCGCCACCCTGATAAACTACCCTTTGCCCAAAGTGCTCAGCGTCTTCGGCGTTTTAAAGAACGCCTTCTTCGCCAAGGAACGCTCCCCGGTTGAGCTTATAAACCTCATCGTCCAACTGGCGGACAAGGCGCGCCGTGAGGGATTGATTAACCTTGAAAATTCGCTTCAGGATGTAGATGAGGATTTCCTGAAAAGAGGGCTGCAGCTGGCGGCCGATGGCGTCGATCCTCGAATTTTAAGGAATATCATGGAGACAGAGCTGGATTATCAGAGCGAGAGACATGAATTCGGTCAGGATCTGTTTAACGCCATGGCCAAATACTCACCTGCCTTCGGAATGATCGGAACGCTGATAGGGCTGATACAAATGCTCAGAAACCTGGACGATCCCACAACCATCGGACCGTCCATGGCTGTGGCGCTTATAACCACCTTCTATGGAGCCCTTTTCGCAAACCTGATCTTCATACCCATAGCGGGCAAGCTTAAAGCGAGATCGGATGAAGAGATGCTTTACAGACAGATAATCCTGGAAGGCGTGCTCCTGATCCAGGCCGGGGATAATCCCAGAATGATAGCGGAAAATCTGAAGGTATTTCTGCCACCTAAGCTGAGGGAACAGCTCGGAGGTGATATGTATGGCCAGGCAACGGCGGAAGAAGGTTGAGGAAGGAGCTCCGGAATGGATGACGACCTACGGAGATCTGATGTCCCAGCTCTTGACCTTCTTTGTCCTTTTGGTTTCATTCTCCATATTTGACGAGATCAAATATAACACGGTTAAAGGATCTTTGAAATACTCCTTCGGGGTGCTGAAAGGATGGGAACAGCCCCTGGTGGAAAAGATCAGAACCGCACCTGAAACCACCAGAGTGAACGATGAAGAGCAGAAGATGGCCGGAATCGGATACAGGCTGAAGAAGTTCGTGGCCGAAAGAGGGATGAAAGGATCTCTGCAGGCCGTCATGCGAAAGGAGGGACTAGCCATAATACTACGCACCAGCGGTAAACCGGTTATGTTCGACTCAGGAAGTGCCCAGATCAGGCCTGAGTTCACCCCGATACTCGAAAAGATAGCCGAGGAGCTGATGAAGATACCAAATGACGTAAGGATCGAAGGCCATACCGATAACCGGCCGATCCACACCCCGATGTTCCCGTCGAATTGGGAACTCTCAGCGGCGAGGGCGACAAGTGTCCTCAGGTTTTTGGTCAAAAAAGGGATAGATCCGTCCAGGCTGTCGGCGGTCGGATACGGGGAGTTCAGGCCCGTCGCCTCTAACGATACCCCCGAGGGAAGGGCTAAAAATAGAAGGGTCGAGATCCTCATCCTCAAGAGGAAAACCGCCGGAAGATGAGGTGTAAGGGGATGAAGGTCCTGGTAGTGGACGATTCACTCGCCATGCGCAAGATCATAAAAAACATATTGATCAAAACGGGAATCACGGACATCGTTGAGGCTGAGGACGGCAGGGAAGCCCTGGAGATACTCAATATGGAGGATGATATAGATCTGGTGTTGCTCGACTGGAACATGCCCGAAATGACGGGATTAGAGTTTGTCGAGGCGGTGAGAAGCGACGATCGATTCGATAAGATGCCGATAATAATGGTCACAGCCAACACATCTAAAAATGAGATAATACGAGCCATCGGCGCCGGCGTGAATAACTATGTGGCTAAACCCTTTACCCCGGAGATCCTGATGGAGAAGATAGAGCAGACGATGACCAGGATGAAAGGGGGCTGAGGATATGGCCGATTTACAGTTCGTCTCCTTTAATCTGGATGGTGGGAAGTTCGGCGTGGATATCCTCTCGGTCAGGGAGATCCTCCGAATGCAACCCATAACCCGTCTGCCGAACGTGTCGGACTTCATCGAAGGGGTGATAAACCTGAGGGGTGAAATCATCCCCGTCATAGACCTGAGAAAACGGCTCGGTATGCCCCCAAAAGAGGCCGACAAAAAGAGCAGAATTGTGGTGATCGAGCTCGACGATAAAAAGGTCGGACTTATAGTCGATATGGTATCCCGGGTGATAAGAGTGGATGAAAACAGCGTGGAACCTCCTCCTGAAGCGGTGAAGCTGGACCCCAGATACATCACCGGCATAGCCAAACTGGAGGATGATTTCATGGTTATCCTCGACCTTCAGGGATTGATCACAGGAGGGTGAGAAAATGAAGCTCTCAGTTAAGATGATACTGCTGATGAGCGCCATCGTCATCATAACCGTGGCGGTTATGACGGTGGTGGGATTGAGTTTGGTGGGACGGGGAATGGACGACTTCTTACAAAGCAGACTTGCCGTCGAGGCGAAGAGTTCAGTAGCGTTACTGGAGGAAATGTGGCTTGAGTTGAAGGATGAGGCGTTCAAGGATTCCATGGATCTCCTCGCCACCCTCGATATCGGGAAGATTGAAGGGGCTGGAACCTCCGCCGTGCTTGAAAGGTTCGCATCGAGAGCAGGACATGCTCATCCGGTCGCCCTATATCGGCTACAAGGCACAGCCGGCATGCTGATCGCTTCCACCGCCTCAGATATGCCCGCCAGCTTAACACCACAGGTCGTTACCTCTCTCCTGAGCAAAGGCGAATATACATCCATAAGCCGATCGGGAGGAAAATACCGATTCGTCTTCTACTTCCCGATCACCGGAACAAGGAATATCAACGGCGCCGTATATGTCGGAGCGATCTCCCTGGATGTTATGAAATCAAGCGCTTTTGAGCGCTTCAAGCGGAGAGTGTTGGGCCTCAGGCCCTCGGAAAACGGTTACTATTATGTAGTTGACGCTGTTACCGGCGAGGCGCTGATTCATCCCGATTCCACCTTGACCGGAGGGAAGATAACCGACATCGTTCCCGCTTTGAACGTGATATTGCGTCGGAGAGAAGGGGCTGTAGAATATGAGTTCAGAGGTGTTAAGGAGATCGCCGGATATGCCCGCGATGATCACTTCAACTGGATCATCGCCTCATCCGTCAACAGATCGGACTATGACCAGGTTGAGAGGAGGATCAAAAGATATATGATTCCGTTTGGGATTATGATCGTGCTTCTAGGCAGCCTGATGACGGTGGTCGTATCCCGCAGGCTTTTCTCGGCCATCCCATCGGTTATGACGGCCGCCCGGAATTTAACAAGGGGCGATCTCTCGCATAAGGTCACGTTCCGGCTCGATTCGAGGGATGAGATCGGTCAACTGGCAAGGACGTTCAACGAGATGGCCGAGAGCCTTTCGGGGATGATCCTCAGGATCAAGGGCATAGCCGATCATCTGGCCTCGTCAGCCACCGAGCTTTCGGCCACCGCGGAACAGATGTCCGCCGGGAGCGAAGAGGTGTCCTCTCAGGTGGTGGCCGTCGCCACGGCCGCGGAGGAGATGGCCTCCCAGGCAGGTGCGGTGGCGGCCGCGGCGGAGGAGCTTTCGGCAACGATAGCTCAGGTCTCTCAAAGCGCCCAACGAGCGGCCGAGTTGGCGCGACAATCCAGCAATATCTCCAACGAAGGCAGGAGGAACGTCTCACAAACCATAGACGGAATGAATAGGATAGCCGAAGCGGCCAACATGATAAATGAGACCGTCCAGAAGCTCAACGCTGCTTCCGAGAAGATCGGCCAGATAATCTCCGTAATAGAGGATGTGGCCGATCAGACAAATCTTCTGGCCTTGAATGCGGCCATAGAGGCCGCCAGAGCTGGCGAGCAGGGAAGAGGATTCGCCGTCGTGGCCGATGAGGTGAGAAAACTCGCTGAGAGGACGATGCAATCAACAAGGCAGATATCCGATATGATCGGCGAGATCCAGGAGGAAACGGCTCGCGTCGTCACGGCTATGGGTGATGGACTGAAGGCGGTGGATGAGGGCTTGAAATTGGCGAGGAACGCCGGGGAAGCGCTCCAAAAGGTAGCCGAATCCAGCGATGAAGTTCTGGAGGCCATAGCTCAGATAGCCACGGCCATGGAACAACAATCCGCCGCCGTTAAGGACATAAACCGGAACATACAGCAATTATCACAGGTGACGCGGGATATCTCGCAGAACATCCAGCAGGTAGCTGAGGCCTCACAGCAGGTCGCGGAAGGCGCACAGCAGACCACCCAGGCATCCTCTCGGTTGGATAAACTATCCAGGCAGTTGTATGAGGAGGTCCGCAAGTTTAAGGTCTCCGACGAACCTCTCAACGTCGAATCCGCTGAGGAAAATGAGCTCGAGTCTGAAGGTGCGATCAAACCTCAACTGATGCCGTCTGATTAATTCGCTCAATTATCGTTAAGTGTAGCGGAGATCCGAGAGGTCAGAAGTGCTTATTTCTCAGGGCGAAAAGGAAAGAGGAACTAGGACGGAAAACGTTACAACGTTAAATGTTGAACGTGCGACGGATTTTCCTTCTCCTCGTTCCTCCTCATGGATAACCGCTACACTCAAGGGAAATAAGAGTGGAGTGGATTAACTACAGGAGGTTTCCCGTTTCCTGTCTTCCGCTCAATTTCGAGCGAATCTTGAGGAGAGAGGATGAAATGAGCGAGGAGATCTTCGAAGATCCTGAAATGATAAAGGCCTTCGTGGAAGAGGCCTCGGAGATCGTCGGATCGCTGGAGGCGGACCTTATAAAGCTGGAGAACTCGCCTGAAGATCTCGATCTGCTCAATCGGATATTCAGGGGTTTTCACACGATAAAGGGGATGGCGGGTTTCCTGGGGCTGGATCGGCTGGTTGAGGTGACACATGCCGCCGAAACCAAGCTGGATAAATTACGCAAGGGGGAGGAAAAGGTAACTCCTGAAATTACGGACGCGATACTCGATGCCCTGGATACGACGAAAAGGCTGATAGATGAGGTGAGGATATCCCCTATCTCCGAGGAATCGGCTGAGGAGCCAGATGAAACCCATGTTCGTCCCGAGCTTCAGCAACTTCCCTCGCTTGAAATCCATACTGTGAGAACCGATGTCAAGAGGCTGGATGAGCTGATGAACCTCGTCGGAGAGCTGGTGATTGAGAGAAACAGATTGCTTCAGATAAGCAAAACGGGAGATGATGATCTGCAGGACGTGGCGGCTAGGATAGATCTGATCACCTCACAGTTGCAAATGGCAGCGCTGAGAATGAGGATGCAACCTATAGCCACCATCTTTAACCGATATCCGAGGATCGTTCGCGATCTCGCCAGAGATATGGGCAAAGAGGTGGAGCTGATCATATCGGGTGAGGAAACGGAGCTGGATAAAAGCATCATAGAGGAGATCAACGATCCGCTGGTACATCTGCTCAGAAACGCCGTAGATCATGGTATAGAACCGCCCGAAGAGAGGGAGAGCTTGGGTAAACCGAGAAAGGGTAGGATCTCCCTCTCCGCCTATCACGTGGCGAACACGATCGTCATAGAGATCCAAGACGACGGCAGGGGAATAGATCCCGATAAAATCGCTCAAAAGGCGATCGAAAAAGGTATCATCACTGAGGAAAGGCTCAGAGAGATGTCCGAGCGGGATGTGATCAATCTTATTTTCACCCCGGGTTTTAGCACCTCTGATGAGATCAATAACGTCTCCGGACGAGGCGTGGGGATGGATGTGGTTAAGAACAACGTCAAAAGGTTAGGCGGTATGGTGGAGGTGGAAAGCTCCGTAGGACAGGGGACAAAGATCCAGATCAAACTCCCTCTTACGCTCGCCATAATCCAAAGCCTGTTGGTGATGTCAGGTGAGGAGGTATATGCCATCCCCTTAACTTCGGTAATCGAAACCATCAAGGTCTCGCCTGATAATGTAAGGCTGATAGGTGGCAGGGAGATGATCTATCTAAGAGGGGAGATCCTGCCGATATTGAAGCTGAAGGAGATCTTCGGCGCTGAAGGAGGAAAACCGAACGGGGAATATGTGATCATCATCGGGCTGGCGGAGATGCGGATCGGTCTCGCTGTCGATAGAGTTTTAGGCGAGGAGGAGGTGGTAATCAAGTCACTGGGATCGCTTCTAGGATCGATCCCCGGCATAGCCGGCGCGACAGTGATGGGCGACGGACGGGTTGCACTTATAATCGATGTTCCCAGCTTGATAAACGCGGTGTGAAGATGGAGGATATAAGGGCTTTTATGAGTCAGGAGGAATTCCGGTTGTTGAGGGACCTGATCTACAAAAGGAGCGGTATCTACTTCGCCGATGGCAAGAAGTATTTCCTCGAGATGCACCTCCGACACAGGCTAAAGGAACTAAAGCTGAGGAACTTCGAGGATTACTACAGGTATCTGTTAAGCCGCCCATCGGAAGATAAAGAGTGGATGAAGCTGTTCGATGAGATCACAACTCCTGAGACATTCTTCTTCAGAGATCCTCAGCATTTTGATGTTCTCAGGGATAATGTCATACCTGAGATAACGTCCAGAAAGAAATATGGAGTCAAGCGGCTAACCCTCTGGAGTGCCGGATGCGCTACGGGAGAGGAAGCATACACATTGGCTATGGTCCTGCTTGAGGAATCCCAGACCGCTCTGAAGGGATGGAGTTTTAAGGTGATCGGCTCCGATATAAGTATGACAGCCCTCCAAAAGGCCAAGGAGGGCGCTTACTCAGACTACTCCGTTCGGCATGTGCCTGACCTTTACATGAAGAAGTATTTCATAGAGGTCAAGGGGGTTTATTATGTTTCAAACGATGTTCGTCGCTGTGTCGATTTCCTGAGAGTTAATCTGTCAAATGACGAGGAGATGCGTCGGATGCGGTATTTCGACGTCATATTCTGCAGAAACGTCCTCATATATTTCGATAGAAGATCGAAGGGGGAAGTGCTGGGACGTTTATATGAGAGCCTTAACCCCGGCGGATATCTTTTCCTCGGATCGACCGAGACGCTCTTCGGGATCGATAGCCTATTTAAGCCGATGAGGTTTCCCGGATGCACCGCTTATAAAAAGGAGGATTAGAACTATGTATCACGGCGGAAACAAGGTCAGAGTTCTTGTGGTGGATGACTCACCCTTTATGAGGGCGGCGATCAAAAGGATGTTGGAGTCCGATCCTGAGATAGAGGTGATCGACACGGCAGGAGATGGCCTGGAAGCGATCGAAAAGGTGAAAAGGTTGAAACCCGATCTCGTTACCCTCGATATACAGATGCCCCGGATGGATGGATTGACCGCCTTGAGGCGGATCATGAGTGAACACCCGCTTCCCATCATCATGCTCAGTTCAATGACGGAGGATGGTGCTAGGGTCACCCTGGAAGCTATGGAGATGGGAGCGGTGGATTATCTACCGAAAAACATACGCCAATCCTCTCTCGATATCATCAAGGTCAGGAAGGAGCTGTTGGAGAAAGTTAAGCTAATAGCTAAAACGTGGCGTAGAAAGGGACATGAGCCGAAACGAACGGCAAGTCTCAAATCGAGGAGATCCCCTTCAATCCGGCCCCACCATCGGGTTGATGTCCTGGTTATAGGGGTTTCAACGGGAGGCCCAAAGGCGCTTCAACACATCCTACCCAAACTGCCCGGAGATTTCCCCGTCGGAATACTGATCGTCCAGCATATGCCTCCACAGTTCACCAAGTTGCTGGCCGAAAGGCTCAATCAGATGAGCAGAATCGAGGTCGTTGAAGGGAGAAATGGAGAGGAAGTCCGCGCCGGCAAGGCGATCATCGCTCCAGGCGGAAGACATATGAAGGTCATCAACCCCTTTGATGACGAGCGCCCCAGAATCAGGGTGATCGAAAGCGTTAAGGGGACGGTATATACCCCTTCGGTCGATCTGCTCATGGAGTCAGCGGCTCAAGTTTATGGAGATAAGGTGCTGGCGCTGATCTTGACCGGCATGGGAAACGACGGACTTAAAGGGATGAAAGCGGTCAAGGAGAAAGGCGGAGTAACCCTCGCACAAGATGAAAGCTCCAGCGTCATCTTCGGCATGCCTAAAGCCTGTATCGAGGCGGGTGTGGTCGACGAGATCCTCACCCTTAACGAAATACCATATAGGCTGATAGAGATCGTCGAAAACGGGAGGTAAACGATGAAAGAGAAGCTTATCCGATCGATTATAGAAGGCACGAAACAGGTGTTCCGGATGATGCTCTCCGTCGATCCCATTCCAGGGGAACCCAAGGAGAGCAGGGAGACCGGCATGAAGGTCTCAGGGATAACCGGGATCATCGGATTCGCCGGGGAAAGGGGCTCCTGCATATTGTATATCAGGTGTCCCGACGATGTGGCTGAGATCTTAGCCTCCAAGATGCTCGGGGCGGAGTTCAACGGGATGGGCGAGGAGATCAGGGACGCTCTAGGTGAGATCGCCAATATGATATCCGGAAGCGTTAACTCCTTCCTTTCGGATATGGGACTTGAGTTCAATCTGTCGATACCCACCATAATATCGGGAAGGGATTATGAGATAGATATGGGAAGCGGGGATCTATGTAGCCTATGGGTTCCTTTCAAATTCAACGGCGGTGAATTCGATGTTATACTTGCCATCAGCCCCGATATACTCTCCTAGCCTCTGGGATATCGCTCCTTCTTCATCGGAAGCGCAATAGCTTGACATCCCGAAATGGACGAAATATAATTAATCGAAAAGCATGGGGGTGGGGAATGTTTACCACGGATGATATAGGTATATCCAGGTTTAAGGAGATCTTCCGCGAGATAGTTCGCATGAAGGAGAGCTGTGGTATCCAAGCGGTTCAGTATAACCCCGATGACCTGCTTGAGAGGGCCAAGACCTATGGGACGAGGTTCAAAAACGGCAGCTACGGGTGGAGCTCCAACATATGGCATCGGTCGGCACAAAACACGGTCGTGATCGAGAGCGAGGATGAGCTACGGGAGGAACATAAATTTCTCATGCTCCGCGTTCTAGAACATATACTGGCCAGACCCATCATAGCCGTTGACGCCACGCTTGGCCCTCCCGGCACGGTGGCGGCGATGCGATGTCGCCTTTACTGTGATCCCCAGTTTCCGGACATAGCCTATAGGTGGAAAAACCTTAACTTCCCCGCCGATCCGAGTGAGGAACCTGAGGTAGAGCTCTTTCATATACCTCATTATCTGAACAACCCGAGCATCCCAGGCACGGATAGGATGTTGATGGTTATGCGTTTCCCCAACCACAACTACACGATAGTGACCGTCAGCTCATATCAAGGGGAAACGAAAAAGGCTTTTCTTTCACACTGGATCCTTCACGCCTACAAAAAGGGAGGCACAGGCGAGCATGCTTCGCTCAAGGAGTTCACGGTCAAACGGATAGATGGGACCAACAGGCGGATGGTGATGTGCGTTTGGGGGTTGACTGGAAGCGGGAAATCAACACATGGCCTTTACGTGGTGGACGAGAGGATTGCCCAGAGGTTTCAGACGCTTTTCGGTGTTAATCCGCTGGATTTCATCTCCGACCAGGTGATCAAGAACGACGATATCGTGGCCGTATTCAGGGATAGGGTCTACTGCTCGGAAAAAGGGGCATGGACGAAAACTGAAGATGTGGATGAGAATCAGGTCGTTATATACAAGGCGGCCACTTCCCCCAAAGCATTGCACGAGAATACCGAATGGGATGATAAGGGGAACGTGAGCTTTGAGGGGAAGATACTTCAGTTTAAGGGTATACCGAACCAAAATGCCAGATCCGTTCTGATGTTAGAGGATACGGGATATTACGACGGTGTTCCCTACTCCAGCGGTCCGCTTAACATGGCCGTGTTCATAAGTCCGGGTTATGTGACGGATTACGCGTGGCTGAAGATAAACGATCCTGCCTTTGCCGCTAAGGTCCTGGCCGACGGTAGAACGGTGGGCCATCCCGCTCAAAGTCTGGAAGGCGTAGGCGAGGAGAAATTCGTCAGCCGATATTGCCTGCCCTTCACCATGGGTGTGGGTAGCGCCAAACATGTTAACAGGTTCTATGAGTTTATGAAGGAACGAGAGGGAACGGATAATCCCGTCGAAGTCTATCAACTGAACACGACCGGCAGGGTCGGAGCTGTCTATAGATGGGTCCAGACCGAGATCAACGGCGAAAAGCTGGAGGTACCGAGGGCGATCTTCTCCATGCAGAGGGGTAAAATGCGACCGGTAGGAGGAACAGGACCCTCAATAGAGGAGACCGAGCTGTTCCTGTTCCAGGCCGCCAGAGGAGCCGTCAAATACGAACCTCATCCCATCTGGGGGGATAAGGTACTGGTGCCGGTGGAGGTGCCGGGGCTCTCTAAGGAGAGGCTCGCCGAGCTGAACCCGTTTACCTACAGATCCATAGATGAGATGAAAAAAGCCCTTCGGGCTCAGATAGAGATGAGCAAATATCATCTCTCCGTCCAGTGTCCCGGTCTATCCTCCGAGATACTTTCAGCGATGGACTTCTGAGGCTCGACCACCTCCGGATTTCCCATGCCTGGGTTCGTCCTGACCGTGCCGTCCCTCATCCGATATCGGCGATTGAAGGCGATGGAATCCTCACGTCCCACGTATACGGCAACCTCGGCGGGCCTCAACCGGCCCAGAGCCGCCGTCACCCCTCCGGCGATCAGCCTGGGGAATAGAGCGTACCAATCCGGATCAACTGGCGAAAACCCGGAGTCCTCAAGGCTCGGCCCTGTATGGGTATGAGTTGCCGCTATCATCACCGAGTCCTCGGGAATCCCACATCGTTCGGAGATGAACTTCCGGGCGGCTTTAATGGCATTCTTAGTCACCCCTATCAGATCGCATATGATCAGGGCCGCCTGACGTTCGCCGTCGTCCAAGACCAGCGTTTTGGCGTGGAGATCATCGAGTATGCCGTCGGAGATCCGCTTTCTGAAATATCCTCTGAGCGCCGTTCCGACGGGCAGGGTGATGACCACCTGCGAAGCGCCTGCCTTAAACATCGGTTCACCCCCTCTCAAGGAATTCCCATAGCACGCTCCCATCGGCATCCGCCGGCACCGGAATGCCCCAGGCCACGGCAAGGGTGGGAGCAACGCTGGTGATGAGCGTCGGTCGCTCGCGGCGATACCCCTTCCTCACGCCCGGACCTTGAAGGATGAAGTAGGAATCGTCCGAATGAGTCCCCGAATTGAGCCGCGGCCAGTCCCACGTCCCCGTCTCCTCCTCTGAGTGCGTCTTCCAGAACTCCTCTTTGGAGATCCTGGCCAGCGGATGAGGCTTGGAGGGGATCATGAAGATATCACCCACCCGGTCGCCGCCAACTCCCAATCGCCCGGCCTCTTCCATCGGAAGCACCACCCTGTAAAGATGTCGTCCCGAGCTATCCTTCGCCTCGAGCAGCGCCTCGATGATCTCATCCCTCAGGGAGAGATATTCATCCCCCGGCTCGACGATCCCCTGGGGATCGCGTCCTTTCACGTTGAGGTATACATAATGCTCGACGCCGAACGCCTTGGTTTTGGTCCAGTCGATTCCACCCTTCTCCTTGTAGACCAGCCAGCCGTTTTCCCGCAGGACCCTGTTGGGATTGCTGTGGACGCCGATACCGGGCAGCATGGTATCGCCGCCGTGGTCGGACACGAGCGCCACAAGCGTATCCGGGCCGGCCGCCTGGATCACCTTATCTACGATCTCATCGCCCCAGCTCATGAGCCTGTCCCACAGCGCCCACCCCTCCTCCGCTCGGTCCTCCCTATACATCGGGTGGCGGGGATCGATCATATACATGGCGAGATGGTTCGTCCAGTCAGGCCCATGCCATTTGAGCATGAAGAGATCCCAATCGTAATTGCTGAGGATATATTCAGCGGCATTGCGCCACCATCGGGCGAGATACTCCTGCTCATCGAAATATGTGGCGATGTCCGACGCTCCCCCTAGGACGACCTGTTGGCGTGAGCACTGGATGATGAAAGGTCCGCACCGTTCCACGAGTTCGGGCGCCAGAGCGGCGGGGTGGACGAAATCGTCTATCGGGTAGATCTCGCTGAGATACAGGTGAACTTCGCTGGCATCAGGCGATAATTTCAGCAATTTGCCTCTCAGCCCTGCGACGACGGGCGTGCCATCCGCTATAAAGGTATGTTTCACCCATTGAGTCCACCGACCCGTCTGGAGGGAAAGTATAGGTTCAGCGGATGAACGTGAGGGATAAAGGGACACGCTCTCATAGCCTCTCTCCCCCTTCAGGATCAGAGCGTATAGCGGATCAACTTTCCTGTATCGGCTCATCGGTCCCGGCTCAATCTTGACCTCAAACTCGAGGGCATCCTCCGGCGCGTACCTCCAACCTTCAGCGGGACGCGGTTGAATCTGCGTTACATGGGGACCGGGCCTCTTCGGGTGCGTCATATAAGCTCGAACCTCCTGCAGAGCGCGTATGGCGTTATCGGGGCGGCCGTCCTCCCCGACGTGAATGATGCCATCCTCGAATTTCAGGGGATATGACTGCGGCCAATCGAACACGATGGAGCGTTTGCCTGCCTTGTGAGCCGTTGTCCAAAGCTGTTCAGCTTTGCAGACCGACGAGGGAAATCCGCTGCTTCTTTGATTTAGCGGCGTGCCCGGGAAATGAACTGACATGTTGCAGCCTGAGACCCACGGCGATGCACCGGTAGCCAGACACGCCCAGTTCGTCCCCGTCTCCATAGGGAAGCAAGGCCACGTCTGAGTGACGCAACCTTCACGCATCAACCGTCCCACGGTTGGCATAACGCCTCGTTTCACAAACTGCTCGAGGGTCTTCAGTGAAACCGAGTCGAAACCGATTACGACGAGCTTCTTCGCCTTTGACATCCCTCAATACCTCCTTGCTCAATCCTATCTCTCAATCGATCTAAATCTAACGGATTTCCCATCACATGTCAAATAAAATCTTCCTCTCCCTCCGTCATTCGTTGTATAATTCAAGGCGATCACATGTGAAATTTAACCTCATGGATGGACGGGGGTGGTTTCCTCGGAGCTGAGCGACCGGGGAGGAAGGGTAAAAGGGGAGATGACGAATGAGAATAACGGTTCACAATCCAACGGAAAACGGTTTGCTGCTGTGCGGGATTCCCTTTGCCATGGGCGAGGTGGAATCCGGCGGCGGCTTCATGCTGATGGATCAACGGGGGAAACCCTTACCGCTGTGGTGGGAGGAGCGGGCTCGCTGGCCCGACGGCAGCGTCAAATGGATCTTCATCCATGCCCGGCTGGACGGGGAGAGCTCTGAGCTGAAACTTATACCCGATAAGATACGTTCCGATTCCATCGAGCTAAAGGATGATAGCTCGATAGAGCTGGGGAACGCGCGCCTCATCTGTTCCGATGCCCTCTGGACGTTCGAGGTGGGGGATGAGAGGGTGGAGATTCATCCGGGATTGGTTCGGACCGATCCTGAGCTGGAGTGTCATGGGGAATACGATTTGGAACTGGTGGAATCCAGTCCGATAGCGCCGCTTCTGCGCCTGCGTCAGCGGCGAAGGGAGGGTTTGCGCTTCGATCATCTGCTACGGGTGGATCCGGTCAATGCCCTTCTGCACTGGCAACAACGTATCAGCTTTCTGACGGAGGGACGATGTCGGTTGCGTGAGCTGGGCGCCACTCTGCGGTTCAGCACGGGGGGCTGGGCATGGCCGGGTCTGGATGGCGTGCACGGGAAACTGACGGTTCTGCGTCCCGGCTTCTATATCCTCGACGATGCCCCTGAAGTGGCCGGACATCCGCGGGCGGCGCTTAGGGGCCAAAATGCCTTCGTGATCCTGGAGAAAGGCTGGCAGCGAGCCCCGTTTTCGATCTCCGTCGAAGGGGAAAAGGTGCATCTGAGCTTCTTTCCCGCGGAGGCGGAGCCGCTCGCGGTGCAGGGCGGGACGAGCTTCCGCCACTCGGTGCGCATCGCACTGAGGTCACAGGATGTTCGGCCTATCTCCTGGTCTTTGGACCCCGAACGGGCCTGTGCCACGCAGGTCTTCGGACCGCTGATGGCCTCCTCTGAACGGACCCGGAAGCTCTTCCCCGGATATGAACGGGCCATCACCGCCTGTTTGGAGGGCGGTCGGCTCTCCTCCCTCGAGAGGGAGAAGGGCGGCGAGCGAGGTGCACCGGTCGCTTTGGACGACGAGGAGCATCAGGATGCGGATTACTTCGGCCTACAGCACTACGGCGACTGGCCTATGGCTTTGGGGGCATATGGAAGCAAGTATCGGATGTACGCGGATAACGAATACGATACCCCCTATGCTTATTTTTTACAGTTCATCCGTACCGGCAATCCGCTTTACGGCGAGGTGGGTTACCACTCAGCCGTACACATGGCCGATGTGGACTGCAAGGCCACGAATGGGGATATGCGCTTCCACGGTTACTACGACCAAGCTGAGGATCACGCCGGCCATCGTCCCTCCGGCGGCGAACTCGGACATTACTGGACCGATGGCCTCCTCCTGAATTACCTGCTCTACGGGGATGTGTGGAGCTGGGAGGCGGCTCGCTCCCTCGCCGATTTCCTCGTGGGCATATTCGCCGGAGAAGGCGACGATGCCGTCCGTAGACACTTTTTGGGGTGTGAACGGGCTGTAGGCTGGCCTCTGGTGGCGCTGGCCGGCGTAGCTGAGGTCACGGGTGATCCGAAACTGCTGGACAAGATGCGGCAGATGGTGGCGTTCTTAGCGCGCTTCACCTCTGACCCGGATCGCGAGCTGGAGGAGATCTCCCATATCGGCGGAAATCCCATACGATGGTGGCGCATCTGCCAGGAGGATGGCAGCAAGCCCTTCATGTTAGGGGTGGTGTTGGAGGGGCTGGAGCGTTACCATCGTCTCACGGGCGACCCGGCGGCTGAGGAGGCGATCGTGAATATCAGCCGTTTCCTGGTCGAGGTTATGTGGGTTAAGAACATCGAGGCCTTCATCTACGAGTGGAACGCTTTCAATCGGAAACACCGCGAGGACGTATACCCGCACTATATCAACATGATGGTGGCGCCCGGTCTGGCCTACGCCTACGAGTTGACGGGTGAGAAGGTGTTCAAAGAGGTGGCCACCCGTGCCTTTCACGCGGCTTTGTGGACGCTGTTCGAGCCGGGGGGCGGTAAGGAGATCGGCATGATCGGCCGTACCAGCTCGCTGATGGTGGGAAGGCTCTATACGTGGAGGGAACGGGAGGAGGCGGATCGAGCTGCCCGCATGCGGCCCTCGAATGGGGTACCCTTTCTCTTCGAGGGATCGCCTGAGGAGATGGCCGATCGAGCTGAGCTGATCCATCGAGAGGGGACTCCCAGATATAAGGACGGCGCTTTGCTTTCCGCCGAGGATAGGGTTGGAGCCCGGCGAGATGTTGCTGGAGTCCGTTAAGGAGGCTATCCGCAAGCACGACATCCAAAACGGCGTGGTGGTTTCGGGAATTGGGACATTGAAATCCTGTCATCTGCATCACATAGAGCACACCGATTTCCCGCCCCAGAACAGATTCTTCACGATCGAAAAGCCGTTGGAGCTGGTCTCCGTCAGCGGGGTGATCGCTGACGGAGAACCGCATCTTCATGTCGTCATCTCATACAGGGATGAGGAGGTCTATTCCGGTCATCTGGAGGAGGGAAGCGAGGTGCTCTATTTAGCGGAACTTGTCATCTTGAAGTTCAACGAGCTGAGGATGACCCGCTATCCCGACGTTGAGAGGAGGATCAGGCTGCTCGGCCCAAAGAAATCATAAAGCAAGGCCCTTTTTGTTCCATGAGATACGCCAGCTATCGCTGACGTAAGGAGAGACAGCGCGACGTTCAGATTGTGAGAGAGGATAATCCTCATCTTTTTATCAAGCCCCACAGGCTTAGCCTCAGCGTGAGATCGGGGACGGGATAGGCATATTTGGGATCGAAAGCGTCCGGAAAGTAATTTGTCCCCTCAAGCTCTATCCTCTCAGCGATCTCACCCTCATCCGTCATTAGGTATATATCCACCTCGCTTCCGTTCCCGTCCCTGTTCGACGAGAAGAGGATGAATTTCCCGTCGGGCGTCCATCTCGGATCGTTATCGTATCTGCCGGGAGGTTTCAATGCCAACTTTGATAGGTTCTTATACCTGCCGTTTCTCAGATCTAGGACGTGTATGTCGGATATCGCCGACGTCTCGCTCGCCCCATATGCTATCCTCACCCCATCCCGGCAACAGGAGAGGCTGTAAAGCTGCGAGAGGATATGAGGTATGGACACCCTCTCCATCTCCTGGAAATCCCGGACGGGTTGATCCCGATTCACATCCAGAAAGTAAAAGCTCCTCGAATCCCGATGACCCAGGATCAATCTCCTCCCATCCGGATGCCAGTCGAAAGATCCCGTCACCACCTTTGAGAGGATCTTAACCCTACGGGTGATCAGATCTATGAGCCGTAAATCCCACTTCCCGTTCTCACCGCTTGAGAGGAACGCTATCTTTCTGCCATCCGGGGACCACGTCGGATACCTATCTCCCCCTGGATGGTGGGTCAGCCTTTCGACCTTACGGGTCTTGATATCCATGATGTAGATCTCCTCATCACCGTCCCTTTCGGAGACGAAGGCGATCCTCCTCCCATCTGGAGACCATCTGGGATAGGAGTCGGGAGCGGGGTTTTGGGTCAGGTTGATAGGCTTACCGTCGAGACTCTCAAGCAGAAATATGTCGCTGGTCTGCGTCGTGAGCTTCGTCGTGAAGACGAGTTTGATGTCCCTCGGAGGCTTTATCTTCGCCATCGATGGGGTGAGGCAGAGGAAGGTAAGGATAGAAAGCACAATTGCTCTACAGATTATTTCCCTCGCCGTATTCACCGCTATCTCCCCCCTGAGTTCCTAATCATCGGATTTAAAGCATTCCCCAAGCCCTTAGAAGCCATCCTCCCTCCGTCAGGCGACACTGATGCTGCCATCTCCCGTGGCGAAAGTGATCTTGTAATCCGCATCTTCCGCCTTCCGAGCTTACTTGGGTTTCCAGAATTTCTCCTTCCACCTGTTTAAATTATACACCGGTAGACCGTATCAGTCAAAATAGTAGATCAGCGGCTGAAAGTATCTCCTCTCACTAGTCCGTATCACGCTTCATATCTGATTTCCACGTCTCTATCTCAAACTGGTGGCAAATCAGATCGGGACAAATGTATTGTGCCAATAGATCGTTACCACCCATCTGATAGAACTTCACCTGCACCTCCAACGCCACCTCATCCAACACCATAACAGGGAATGAACCTATAGTGTCAGGGAAATCATACCCCTCCTTCCTCAGAAACTCCATGGGAGATAAACCATCCATCCCCCTTCCGAAATGAGCTCTCTCATTATTGTAGAAATTCTGCCAACTCTGAGCAAATGAGAGGAACTGATCCACATCCTCTATCTCCATCAGAAAGGGTCTATACAACTCCTCATCATCAGTTCTGAAGCTCCTTTCAACCCTACCGTTGTATTGCTTCCTACCCTTTGGATTGACCTGCCCCCCAAAAACTGGAACAAATTGAGTGGAGTATGGAAGAATATAACGCAGATAAAGGGGGACAGGAGAATGGGCAAATCGAAGTTCAGTATAGACCAGATCATAAAGATACTGGCTGAATCACAGCTACCTGACACCACCATTGCCGCCGTATGCAGGAAATATGGGGTGTCACAATCAACCTTCTTTAAGTGGAAATCTAAATACCAGGGGTTTTCACAAGACCAGGCCATGAAACTAAAAGCGCTGGAGCAAGCAGTGTTACCCCCTCTTTCAGCCAGGGTGATAAGTTCCCTCCATCCAGGCCCAGTTTCTGATCAAATGGCGCATATCCTCCTCTCTCTTTGCTCCAGTAATAGGCTCTCTTATACTCAACTTCTCCCATTATCGTTCTTATCTTCCTCCTCCTATACCCTTGAAATTCCCCTTCATATTCTCCTTTCCTCTCTTCATGATCTTCATGTGATAGCCTGTTGAGAATGCTTGTCATAAGAGCTACTCCTATCCTCTTCACGTATAGAAAGACTTCTCTCTCTATCTGTTGGAAGCTTTCTCCACGGACTCTCTCCTCAAGGGCTTGACTCTCTTGAAGGTATCGTGTTATTGTTTCTATGGTCATTTTTTCCCTCCGGAACCATTTTGGTTTCGGAGTTTATTTTGACATAATCCCATCTATCTTGTCATCCCTCTCTTGTCCTCCTGTTACCGATAAATTTCTTATGCACCCACTTTACGGCGGTCCGTTGACTCCGCTACCTCCTTTATGATATACTTGTCCCGCCTTTAAGGCGAAAAAACCTGAAGGAGGGTTGAGGTGAAGGTTCTGATCAGAAAGGATTATGAGGAGATGTCGAAGACCGCCGCTCAGATCGTAGCATCCCTGGTGAGGAGGAAGCCGAACTGCGTTTTAGGGTTGGCTACCGGCAGCACACCGGTCGGTATGTACAAGGAGTTGATCAGGATGCATAGGGAGGAACATCTGGACTTCTCCAGCGTTATCACCTTTAACCTGGATGAGTACTATGGTCTTCCGCCGACCCACCCCGAAAGCTACCGATACTTCATGAACGAAAACCTGTTCAACCACATAAATATCAAACCTGAAAACACCCACGTCCCCGACGGAACCGTCCCGATGGAGGATATCGAAGAGTACTGCCGTAACTATGAGAAGATGATCAAGGATGCGGGCGGCATAGACCTTCAGGTTTTGGGAATAGGCGGAGATGGACATATAGCTTTCAACGAACCCGGCTCATCTTTAGCATCGAGAACCAGACTTATCGCACTGGATGAGCAGACCAGGATAGACAACTCCAGGTTTTTCGACTCCCTCGATGAGGTGCCGCGGGCGGCCATCACCATGGGGGTTGGGACGATATTGGAGGCGAGGACTTGCCTGTTGCTTGCAAACGGTGAGAGAAAGGCCGAAGTGGTGGCCAAGGCGATTGAAGGTCCCATCACAAATCAGATCACCGCTTCAGCACTCCAGCTCCACCCTAACACCATAGTCGTTCTAGATGAGGGAGCAGCGAGCAAACTGGCGAGAAAGGATTACTACCTCTATGCCGAGAGGATGTGGAAGGAGCTGGGAAGCTCTATCGTTTAAAGCACAGAGCGGAGGTGCATCTTGAACCCGATCCGGAAGATCATAGAGCAGGCTAAGAGAGACCCCAAGAGGATTGCCCTACCGGAAGGCGAGGACGAAAGGGTGCTAAGGGCATCGGAGATCCTTGTCAGGGAGGGGATCGCATATCCGGTGCTTATTGGAGATGAGGAGAAGCTCGGTAAGCTCGCCCAGGAGATCGGGTGCTCCCTAGAAGGGGTTGAGATCGTCAATCCCCGCAGATTTCCCGATATGAAGGGATACATCTCCGAATATCTCAGGGTAAGGCCCGATGCCTCCGAGGCGGTGGCGAAGAGGTTGATGAGAAGGGCGCTTTACTTCGCCGCTATGATGGTGAGGGTTGGGGATTGCGATGGGATGATCGGCGGAGTCGCAAGTATAACGGCCGCCGTGATAAGGGCCGCACACCTGGTGATAGGCCTCAGGGAGGGGTTCACCATCCCGTCCAGCTTCTTCATCATGTATGTTGACGGCTGCCCATATGGTGAGGATGGCGCCTTCATCTACGCCGATGCCGGGGTAAACGTCGATCCCTCCCCCCAGGAGCTGGCTGAGATAGCGGTGGCCTCAGCCCAGAGCGCCAGAGAGCTGCTGGGATGGGAGCCAAAGGTTGCCATGCTCTCCTTCTCGACCAGGGGCAGTGCCGCTCACCCGCTCGCCGATAAGGTCATCGAGGCGCTTAAGATCGCCAGAGAGAAGGCTCCGGATCTGCTGATAGACGGTGAGTTTCAGGCTGATACGGCCATAGTCCCTGAGGTGGCGGCCAGGAAGGTGAAAGATGAAAGTCCGGTGGCGGGTAGGGCGAACGTTCTGATATTCCCCGATCTTAACGCCGGCAATATCGCCTATAAGCTCACACAGTATCTGGCCGGCGCGGAGGCATACGGTCCGCTATTTCAGGGTTTCTCAAAACCGGTGAACGACCTTTCAAGGGGAGCGAGCGTTCAGGATATAGTCGGCGTCGTCGCCGTGACTGTCGTTCAGGGGCAGAAAAGCCAGAGGGAAATCGGATAAAGGATAATCTTAACCATGGAGGATAACAATGAGAATCTGCGTGTTTGAAGATGAAAAATTTGATTGTTTCTTCCCTCTTACCCTCACGAGGGCGACGTTTGAGCTCAGATGTGGCTATATAAGCCTACTTGAGAGGATCAGAAGGAACTTCCCGGAAACGGAGGTCTGCGTTTTCCTCAGGGATTACCTCGTCCCGACGTTCAAAAAAAGGGTCAGCGTCAACGCCATAAACGATCTGAGCTACCTCGAGAAGGATGATACCCTGTTTTTAAACGGCCGATGGCTGATGAGATATGGCGAGATCTCCCTTGAGGGAGACGAGGTGGTCGGCATCAAGGGGGATGAGGTGGTCTATATCAGGGCAAAGCGGCAGACTGTAGAGGAAAACAGGGCCGATACCCTTCCACAGCTTCTGGAGAATCTGAGATCCTCCCTGCCGAAGGAGGAGATGGACACGGCGCTGCTTTCATATCCGTGGGAGCTTATCAATTACAACCCTGATGCGATGAGATGGGATTTCGAGTCGTTCGGCCGGAGCGGGATCTACGGCAAATTTGCCGAATATGCCGTCGTATACGGCGATAAGGATAAGGTCTTCGTCGCCGAGACGGCTGAGGTTCAGCCGTTCGTCGTGCTCGATACAACTGAGGGCCCGGTCTACGTGGATGAGGGCGCCAAGATCTATCCTCACACGCGCGTTGAAGGTCCGGCATACATAGGAAGAGACACGATGATAGTCGGCGCTAAGGTCAGAGAGGGCACCTCCATCGGTCCCGTCTGCAGGGTAGGAGGTGAGGTCGAGGAATCGATCTTCCACGGATACTCGAACAAATATCACGACGGATTCGTAGGACATGCCTACATAGGTGAGTGGGTGAACTTAGGGGCGCTCACCACCAACAGCGACCTCAAAAACGACTACACCCAGGTTCAGGTCTATATCAGAGGGAAATTGGTCGACTCGAACGAGATGAAGGTGGGGATGTTCGTCGGAGATCACACGAAAACAGGTCTCGGTTCCCTGTTCACCACCGGAAGCGTCGTGGGGATGATGTGTAACATCCTGCCGGCAGCCGGAGAACTGCTGCCCAAGTTCATCCCCTCGTTCACCTGGTTCTTCAGGAATAGGTTCAGCAGGGGTATGGGACTGAAACACGGCATAGAGACCGCTAGAGCTGCCATGGCCAGGCGTAAGGTGGAGCTAACAGAGGAAGATGTGGAGCTGTTCAGATTCCTCTATGAGATGACGAAAGAGGAAAGGGATAAGCTCATAAGAAAAAGCAGGAGATAACACCAGACATCGGAATGTTCACCAACCGAACCTTCTACATAATCTCGGCGACGGTGGCCGCTATCTTCATATTTCTGGCTGCTCTCTCCACCTTCTACGGCGTCAAGCTCAAGCGGATGGAGAGGATGTATCGACAGGAGATGGCCGAACGCAAGAGGCTGGCCGAGGAGCTGAGGAACGCAAGAGAGAAACTGAAGGCCAAGGAGAACGAGGTGGAGATACTCAACAAGGCCCTCGATGAGCTCAAATTGAGGTTAAAATCGGTTGAAGGAGGGGGCGTCAGATAATGCGTGTTCTGCTGGCGTTGATACTGTCCATCATCCTTATCTTCCCAGCCGCCGCGGAGGAGGGAACGAGAGGAACGGTGGATTTCCAGGTGATGGGGATATCCATGGGAGTCCGATCGTCCGGTATGGGAGAGGCATGTGTCGGTATGGCCGACGATATCTCCTCCTTATCCCTCAATCCCGCCGGTCTAAGTGGGTTGAACTCTCCACAACTGATGGCATCGCATTACGAGTGGTTCGGAGGCATACGATACGAATGGATCAGCTTCGCCCAGCCCATAGCCGATCTCTTCACCGTCGCCGCCTCCATCTCATACCTCCATGCTCCCCCCGATGTCAGAACGGTCGAGTCAAGCGCCGGAGCGTGGGGATACGCGGAGGATGGAACCTTCAGTTATTCCGATACCCTCTTTCAGGTAGGCCTCGGAACAGCTCCGATGATGAATGTAAGGCTGGGAACGACCTTCAAGCTGGCTCGCAGCGGCCTCTCCTTCGAAGGGACGTCTTCCTCTATGCCCCAATACCAAAGACAGGGCTCATCCTTTTCTTTTGGCCTTATCTACGAAACGCCGCTTCCCGATCTGAGGGTAGGAGTCTGCTATAGGGACGTGAAGTTCAGCGCGGAGGGATTCTCATCGAAAACCGCCGTCATCCCCACCGAAATCGCCTTCGGAGCTAGCTACCAGTTGAAGTTCAAAGGACGTAGAAGAGCTGTCGCCGAAGGCGGACCTCCCCCCGAAAACAGACTTATACTGGCCTGTGAGGCTGATCTGCCTTCCAGCGGAGCAAATCTGTTCAGATTGGGAGCGGAATATCAAATGGCCAATGGATTCTCACTTAGGGTGGGATATCGGACGGATCCCGATCGATCCGGTCTTTCAAGGCTCAGCGGCGGAATAGGATATAGATCCGGAAACTATAGGATAGATTACGCTTTCATCTCATACGGTGATCTGGGCGACGCACACAGGGCATCGCTCACCTTAAGCTTCTAGCCACCTTAGCCAGGAGGGAAACCATGAGCTTTAGATTCCGTGATATGCTCGGACGACGATGGAGATGTGAGCTTTGCGGGCGCGAACATGTCATCCCGACAAAATGGGTTGACCTGAAACCTGAGGCCTTGGGGAGACTTCCGGAGAGGTTAAAAGAGGAAGAATGGTCCGGGAAGGTGTTGCTCGTCGCCGATGAGACGACATACCGCGTCGCGGGCGAAAGAGCAAAGAGGAGACTCATCGGGGCGGGATTTGATGTTATGGAGATGATCTTCCCTTCATCCTCCCGGGCTACCGAGGAGCTGGGTATAGAGGTGTTCTCCGCGGGCAGAGATGTATCAGGTGTGGTGGCGGTGGGAAGTGGAACGGTCAACGATCTGGCCAAATGGGGGGCATACAAGGCGCGGAAACCCTATATCGTCATACCGACGGCGGCGAGCATGAACGGGTATACCTCCTCGATAGCCGCATTATCGGTGCATGGCGTAAAACGAACGTTGCCGGCGCGTCCGCCCTTGGGTGTTGCAACCGAACCGGATATAGTTGCCTCGGCGCCCTCCAGGATGAACTCGTCCGGATACGCGGATCTGCAGTCCAAGACGGTCGCCGACTTAGATTGGCATCTTTCAAGCCTTCTGTTCGGCGGATACTACTGCCCCCTGCCGCGGATGGGCGTATCTTCGGCTGAGAGAAAACTGGAAGGAAGATTGGAAGGTATAAAGCGAGGCGATCCCGACGCGGTTGCGTTCCTCTTGGACGCCCTGATCGAATCCGGAATCAGCATGACCGTAGCCGGAAGCTCAAGCCCGGCTTCAGGCGGGGAACATCTCATCTCCCATTGGCTCGATATGCAGGCACATCGATCCGAAAGAACTCCCGCCATGCACGGGGAACAGGTCGGGATCGGGACCATAGTGACCTCGAAGATTTACGGCATCTGGCTGGAGATGTCACCTGAGGAATGGCAGCCCAACCCCTCGGCGTTTCGGCCACCCGGGGAAAGGATCGGGGAGTTCAAGGAAAGATACGGCGGTATGGCGGAGGAGGTGCTGGAAGAGTTCAAGGGGAAATGGCTCCCTCCTGATGAGATGAAACGTGTTTTAGGCAAGATACAAAAGAAATGGGATCATATCAGAGGATTGATACTCGAAAGTTGGGTCCCACCTCATAAGATTTTGGAGAATTTGAAAACCGCAGGCGCTCCGACGAGGATTGATGAGATAGGAGTGAGCGAGGAGGAGTTCAGGGAAGCCGTCTTACACGCCAGGGAGATAAGGAACAGATGGACGATTCTGGATATGGCCTATCTCGTCGGCATCCTTCCGGATCGGATCGAGGAGGTTATGTCTCCAGTTCTCCCCTGAAGGCTATCATCGGATCGACGAACAAAACTCGTCTGGCAGCCCAGTATCCACCTGCATAACAGACGGCCAATGTTACTCCGGCAGCCAGTCCCGCCTCCTTCCAGTTTATCAGGACGAAGATCGGGAAACCGTAGACCGCCAACCTCGCCAACAGTATCCCCAACGTGAGACCCGCGCCCGTCATGAGCAACACCTGTTTCATCGTCATCGAGATGATGTATCGGTTCGTAGCTCCAATCGCTTTGAGTATCCCTATCTCACGTGTTTTTTCGAGCGTGGTAACATATGTGATCATCAACACGATCAATCCGGAGGCGATCCAGAGGACGATCCTGAGGAACTGAACCCCTTTCATCGGTTCATCAACGTAGTTACGCAAGATCGTCCTTATGATCTGATCTGTGCTTTTCACCTCAACGGCCTCGAGAACATCGGCGTTTTTATCCAGGCGGGCAGCCACCTCATCGGGCGAATATCCGGGCTTGACCTTTGCGATGTAGCTGTTGACGTAGATGGCGTTCTTTAATATCCCCATCCTCGCCTGGGAGAGATCCATGAAGATTATGGGGACATCGAAGACGAAGAAAAGGTGTCTTACCTTGCCGATAACCCTGAACTGCCTACCCCATAGCTCTACTGTCTCCCCAACCTCCAATCCGGCGCTTTCGTCCACCACGACCTCAGGCGGTGGGAGCTTGGCCTCCGGCGCATATCCCTTAGGCCCTGGCGTGAAGAGCCTTCCCGTGATGATATCTCTCTTCTTGGGACCGCCCAGCTTGTCGATCCTGCACCCCACCACAACCGCCTTGGTCTCCTTTCCGTGGATAAGGGGTTGCACCTGCGCGAAGATAAGGGGCGAGATCGAATCTTTATCCAGCCCTTCATCCCTCAAAGCCGGCTCCACATATTCGGGGTTAAGTATGGAAAACCCCACGAACACGCCGCCAGAACGCTCGCTTGAGACCCAGATATCGGCGCCCGTGTATTCGGGATATCTCCTCGCCTCCCAACGCAACCCGTTCATTATGCCGCCGATCAGAAGAATCAGCATAACAAGTGCCATGATGGTGAGGGTGGTAAGCGCTACCCTGCCCTTGTGATACGCCATGTCCTTCAGAAATATCCTTCTCATCTCATCCCACCTTTATAATCCAAGGATCGTACGCAAGGCCTTCGCTATTTCTTCGAGATATGGATTATCCAAGTGACCAAGGACTTTAATGATTCTTCGCTTATCTATCACACGGATCTGTTCACAAAGTGCTACCGAATCTCTGCTCAGACCTCCGATCCCTGCGGGAACAAAGGCGTGAGAAGGCAAAAGAGCTCGTCGGATTTTTGTTGTAAAAGGCACGATGATCGTATGAGGGCTTACAGCGTTCGCACGATCAATCTGAACAACAACGGCGGGCCGTATACCCGATTGTTCTGTACCGACTATCGGGTTTAAGTCACATAGTACCACGTCACCACGATGTATAGTCACCATTGGATTTCCCCACGCGCAAGGCGATCTTCATAGTTCTCCAGGTTAGCCAGATATTCATCAAAATCGGATTCGGCTAGCTCTAAGGCTTCAGCGAAATGTATCCATAACAGCCAGCGTGTTTTATCATGTTTCATCAGCAGAAAATCGATGAAATCGCTTACCTCTTGAACTAAGGATTCGGGTAATTGCCGAATCTTAGCGATAGTTATATCGCGCACAGCCATTTTCCCTGCCCCCTTCATCTGTTTACACCTGCTACGTGAAATCCCATGGGCGGCACCTCGGTCCCGTCGGGCAGATGATAGGGTTTATCGCCGAAGTTGACCGTGATGATAACCCCGTTTGAAAATAGCGTCTGCTGAACATCCCGATCAGGGGTCAGGAAGCGGTGGTCGGTCATCTCGGCATATCCTACAGCACGGGCCACGGGACAGACGTTTTTGTAGCTCTGGACGAAACGATCCCTGTAGCGATTCCATATCTCCCTGTTGAACATGAACATGGGCGGCGTGCCGTAGAGGATGTTAAAGAGATCTCGCTTGTCCCAGAGCGCCGGCAGTTTGTTGTTGTAGTCTCCCCAATACCACTGTGCCACAACGCAGTCATGATAGACGAGTTCCCAAAGCGGGAGTCGGTATCGATGTCCAAGCTGGAACTTGGCCACCCTTTCGGGCACCTCCTCCCAGATCTTAAGCATATTGCGTCCCGCATCCGGCACCCTATAGGGGCCGAGGCTCAGCATTCCCTCGAAATAGTGCACATAGGGCACGGCGGCATCATGTCCCGTCTCGCTTCCACATACCAATCCCATCTCCTGGGAGACGAACCTCAAAAGCTCCATCTTCCAATGTCTGCTCTCACTTCTGGTCATGGGATGATCCGGACTATAACACTCCCTCCAGGGGGATGCAGTGGTGGTGTCGATAAATCGGCATCGGTAGGGATGGGTTTTAAGCTCCTCGGGTATGCGTTTTCGGGCGTATTTAAGGGCCTGTCTGTCACAGAGCACACCACACGGATACCATCTGCCGTCCTTTCCCCTGACCCGCCATCCCTTCACCCAATCGCCGTCCGGACCGATTATGATGTCCTTCGGCCAGGCCTCCGTGGGCCAATCGGGATGTACGCCTCGGAGATGCTTGAAGTTTTCAGGATTCATCACGTCTTGATAGATATCGTATCGGCTGGTGAGGATCCCCATCTCGTTCATCTTTTCGATCACATCCGGCTTTTCCCTATGACTCCACAGGATCCGGTCGATCCCCAGCGATTTCATCTCCCGAACGATCGCAAGAGCATCTCTCTCCCAACACCATACGTTCACAGCTCCGATGAGAAGATCCACATTTGGGTTTTCCCTGCGTTTCTCCTCAAGCGTCTTGAAAAGCCCGATCTCCCTGGCATAGGAGCGATATCGCTTGCAGATGGCGACATGTCCGCCCTTATCGAAGAAGACATATCTGAGCCAGCGTTTATAGCCGAATTTCCCCTTCTGTGCGTCCCACTCCGGCGCAACGCATAGCCTGCTCTCCACCCGATCTATCCGTATGGCGGCATCATCAGGGCTTTCAATTATGGCCATATAACCTCTCCCACCGTCCGTCGTCCCCCAAAACGCCATGCAGATCCCATGTCCGCCGTATGCGATGAGCCTCATGGGCGGGATGCTCTCATCATCGACGGGATAGGAGATCCCCTCGTTCATCGGAATGACAAGGTAGGTGCCGGGATCGGTCACAAAGGGATGTGGAAACCTGAGGGGGCTCAGCAGATCCCCTTTGGCCGACAGCGAAAGGGTGAACTCCGGCAGATCGCCGTCGAGCTTGAGAGTCGCCTTCACCTCTAGGGCCGAGGGGACGTGGAACAGCTCCATCTCTATGTTATCATCCACCATCCTTGCGCTCCTGAGGATCACGTCCTGACCTTTAGGACGTTGAGTCCAGATCTCCCCGGTGCGTTTATCGAGCACGGAGAGGGCTGCATCGTCGGTGTGGAGCGTGACCGAGATGGTTTTATTGCTCAAACTCAACGTCGACGGCATCCCTTCATCCCGCATCTCCATCACGTTGCCCTCCCTTTCCATCGAGAAATCATCCAGCCATATTATAGCTGGACCGCTTCCGATCAAGCGAGGATGGATTCTAGAGACTCCCCGCGGTATAACAAATCTCGTATATAGCGGATGCCAATCGCACGTCCCCCGAACTGATTTTGGGGCGAAGACCCACTTGATGACATCACCTTTCCCATTGTATGTCACAACGCAGAGCGTTACTGATCCCTTTCCTTTGATCTTCACCCACGCCCTGAGTTTGAAAAGGTCGCCCGGACAGGCCCGGAGACGCAGGTCGGGGTCAAAGCTCCAGTCCTTTTCGCCTTTATGTTCTATCCTGGCAGATCGTTTCCCGCTATGACGGATCCTCTCATCTAGGAAAACTTGACCTGTTCCAGGCTCACGAGTCCATACTTTATTCCATCCCGAAAGGCCGGATTCAAAACCTCCATTCGGGATGAGATCCGCTGAGAAAAGGAATAGGGGAAGAACCAGAATTTGAATTGAGATCATAGTGATTCCCTAAGGGCCATGAGGAGGAACGAGGAGAAAGGAACCAGGAACGAAAGTATGCAAATTTCGAATTTCGAAATCCGAAATTCGCAATTCGAAATCAAGGTGCTTCCTCGTTCCTCGCTCCTAGTTCCTCGTTCCTTTTCATCCTGAGAAATAAGCACTTCTAACCTCTCAGATCTTTGCTACACTTAGCGATAATATGAGCGCTTGAATTTGATGGCGCCCCAGGTGGTGGTAAGTTTGCCGAGGAAGCTTGGCGCCGTTACCCGCCTCCTGTGGATCATACTTGACGATGTATTTGGGATCGAGCTTGTTGTCGTTGAAGTTGTCATACCAGAGGTTAGCGGCAAAGACCTGGGAGACGAACAACATCGCCAGAACCACCGCAGCGGCGTAAACGCCCTTCATCTGATCACCTCCAGCGTTTATCTGCCTTTAATATAGAATATCATACAGCTCACGTCAAGCTTCAACTATCATAACCTTCATCGGTTTGGGATTATTTCTCTTTAACTCGAACGCCTCGACGAACCTCTCCAGCGTGAAACGGTGGGAGATGAGAGGCTCAACCTTGATCCTTCCCGATCTGAGAAGATCCACCGATTGAGCGGCCGTGTAAAGCAGGGAGAAGCTCCCGTAGATCTTAAGCTCTCTCTTATAGATCTCATACGGCGAGATGGTGATTCTCGAGTCAGGTGGGCAGACGCCGAAGATCAATATCTTGCCCCTATCGGCTACGTAATCGAAGGCCGATTGAACGACCTTCGGATTTCCCGTAGCGTCTATCACCAGATCGAATCCCTCCGGGCGGATCTCTCTGAGCTTCTCGTTGAGGGAATTATCGGCTAAGATGGCGTGCGTTGCTCCCAAATCAGAGGCTATTTTAAGCTTATGTTTCATCACATCCACCACCGTAACGGTGCTCAGGCCGCTATGCATGTAGAGCTGCATGTTCAAAAGCCCGATGGGTCCGGCTCCGAAGATCAACCCGTGTCCGCCCGGCCTGATCGGCGCCACCTGGTTCAACCCATGGACCACGCATCCCAGCGGCTCCACCATCGCCCCCTCCTCCCAGGAGAGGTCATCTATCCGGTATAGGTTGCTTTCCTTAACGGCCACATATTCGGCAAATCCGCCATTGAGTTGAAGCCCATAGGCTTTGAAGTTATGGCAGAAGTTTTCGGCATGTGATCTGCATGCGGGGCAGCTATGGCAGTAGATGCAAGGATCCACGGCCACCCTATCGCCCACCTTGAAAGCCGTCACCTTATCGCCGACCTCGACCACCTCGCCTGAAAACTCATGGCCCGGAATAACGGGGTAGGTGGCTATAAACTCACCGAACCAGATATGTATGTCGGTTGCACAGATTCCGGACGCCTTGACCTTGATCACCGCTTCATCCGGGGCGGGGACGGGATCGGGCACATCTTTAAGCTCGATCTCGCCCGGCCTGGGAAAGATTATCGCCCTCATCCTTCACCTCCCGATGAAAAGCCTTTCGGCGTTCACGCCCGGCAGGTTGCTCTTTACGATCTTATCGGCCGCCCTTTCGATATCGTAGCTCACCCTCTTTATCGTGATCGTTTCCTCATCGTCATCATAAACCGCGAAGCTGGCCTTGGGATTGAAGTCCCTCGGCTGGCCCACCGATCCGGGATTGATCAGATACCTGCCTTCGGGATGGAGTTTGAATATGCTCTCATCGCCTGAGGGCAGGTTGACGTGAAAGTGGTCGCCGAGAAGCTCGTATACGACGGGCACATGCGTATGGCCGAAGAAGGTGATCCTGTGTTCGTCATAGCTCAGAATGTTCAATGCTCTGAAGTTATTGAGTATGTAAAGGTCCTCGTCCATCGGCGATCCGTGACAGATCTGTATGGAGGGATTGACGCCCACTGGGCCTTGAGGCAGCCTCCTCAGGTAGCTCCTGTTCGTCGGTGAGAGGTGTTCCCTCGTCCACAGCGCCGCCTTACGGGCATGCTCGGTGAAACTCCACCCCTCCTCCACCCCGGATGCAACCTTATCGTGGTTCCCCCTGACGGCGAAGAATTTAGAAAATTGAGGGATCAACCTCCGCAACCTCATCACGACCTCATCCGGATCAGCACCGTATCCGACGGCATCGCCTAGAAAAAGGCATACATCGGGCGAAAACCCCATAGCCTCTTTCAAGACGGCTTCGAAGGCCTCCATATTGGCATGGATATCGCCCATTATCAGGTATCTCATCCTTCACCCTATTTCAATATGACTATCCTCCCTCGGGCTTTACCTGTTTCACCTTTAACCAGATAGACGTATATCCCACCTCCGACCGGTCTGCCCGCCTCGTTTTTCAGATCCCACGATGCCCTCCCGGCCATCGGCTCGACCTGGATAGTTCTTACAAGCTCGCCCGTCAGCGTGTAGATCTGTATCGTCGCCTTCTCAGGCAGATTCACGAAGGTGATCCTGCCGCTCGAAGATCGACCGTAGATATAGGGGTTGGGATAGACCTTGACCTTGTCCAGAGTCTGAGGCAGATTTAAAACCGCCACCCTGAAGGCCGAGAGGGTATCCGTGGAGGCGGTCACGGTGTTTCGGATCGTATCGACGACCTGCCTGCCCGGAAGAAGCTCCCAGACGCCCGTCGTCGAAGACGGATTCAGCCTGAATATCCTCACCCTCCTCTCCACCCCGGCGTTATCGGTGAACTCCGGATACGATAGCGTAAGCTCGGCCGGCTTGGAGAGCCTCCTGCCGGTATAGGAGACCTGGATGACCGTACTTTGAAGTTCCTCCTCGTAATCCGGGTTTATGAGCGAGATATCCAGGGCCGAAAGCCTGTTGGCCTCATCTATACGCTTGAGTATCTCGGGATCTTCCGGTATCAGGATGTCCAGCAGTTTCCCCTCCTCGCCCGATCCGATGGGCAGTTTGATCCGTATTCTCGGATCGAATCCGGCATAGATAACCGTCTCCCTATCCGCCTTCACCCTGTTCGACACGGCATATACGGGCCCCCATACTGAGTCGGAGGTGAGCTTCGACTCATTTTCGCCCGAATCGACGGCCGTTACGGCGACGTAGATCGCCGTGTCGCTCTGAACGTCAACCTGCCGTTCAAATGCTGGGACGGGAACGGTGATGAACTCCAGCTTCGAGAGATCCTCATCCGGTGTGATCTGTCCGGAGGAGATGTAGATCCTGTGCTCGATCACGCTCAGGTCCTTTTCCGGACTCCAAACCACGGTTATCCTTCCGCCCTCATCCCCGGGGGTGTCATAGGCGTAGACTCCGGTTACAGGCTGAGGTGGGATGTTATCCAGGGACTGAACAGGCCCCCAGGTTGAGTTCCCAAGAGCGTCGAGGTCCGACTCGTTCCCGTTCCTGTCAACCGCCGTGACAGCGACATAATACGGGACGTTATCCTCATCGACCTCGACCTTGACGGAATAGGCCTCCCTATTGGGTTCAGACGCAGCGGGTTTCAACTCATTCAACGTCCTTATCTCCGTCGTCGATACGTAGATGTTATAGTGATCGAAATCCTCCGCGGCCGAAGGGGTATCCCATTTCACCAGCAGTGCTTTCCCCTGATCATCCGGATAATCCTCCGCCGTCACCTTGGTAACCGGATCGGGTTTGATGTTATCCCAGGCCTGAACGGGCCCGACCCAGGAGCCGTCCCGGATCAGTGACTCGTTTCCGGCCTTATCCACCACGGTGACGGCGAAGTAATAGTCGGTGTTATTCGCCGGAACCGGCACCTCTGCCGTGGTCATCTGCGGCAGGGTGAGGTTGCTCAGGACGGGGATCAACCCTCTTGTTATGCTTATCCGTTTCGTCTCGCGATAGACGTTGTAGTGATCGAAATCGGTCTCTTTGCTCGGCTGCCACGAGAGGATTATCACATAACCCTCATCGTCCGGCTTATCCTGAGCGGTCAGCCCCTCGATCGGCTCAGGCAGGGTGGAATCCAGTGTCAGCGGTTTGGGCGAGAACTTGAAGCTCTCATTGCCGTTCTCATCCGCCAGGAAGCCGATCAGAGACCCGTTCAATATGCTATCATCCGGTCTGACCTCATAGACGCCCGTGTATATGCCGTCGCCCGCCGTCTCGTCATATCCCGTGCCGTCATCGGCCATCGGGATCTTCACGAGCTTTCCCTTTTTATCCTTTCGGTTGTTTATGTTGAACGAAGCCCTGTTTCCGGGCTCGCCCTTCAGCTTCACCACAAGCAGATCGCCCCTCCTGAGGGGTTTGTCGCCGTTATGGGTCACCTCCTGGATCTTAGGCGGGACAGCATCTATGGTGATCGTAACCGGCGCGTATAACTCCTGTGAGTTGCCGGCCTTATCGGTGACGATGACCTTGATGGGGGTGTTTTCGATCGAGTCGCCCCTATGGACGACGTAGATTCCGGCGTATATCCCGTCACCGGCCACCTCATCCCCCTGAGCGCCGTCATCTCTCAGCTTCAACCCCGATTTGAACCCTTCGATCTCGAATTCGGCTTTAGCGTTGAGCTCAGATCTGATGACGACCTTGAGGGAATCGCTCTCTCCTAAAACCCTGTCGGACGTCACGTCGACAGGGACGAAATCCCCTCCTCCCCTGGAGATAAGGACTGAGAGATCGGTGATCTCCGGAGGTAAGGTGTCGAAGGTCACAGGCGTGAAGGCCTCTCTGCTGCTGACGTTCCCGACCTCATCCTCCAGATACCCCACCACGGAGGCACCCCGGACGTCATCCCCGGAGACAACGGTGTATTCGCCCTCATAAACCCCCTTCTCCTTTTCCTCCATCTCGACCCTTCTCAGGAAATCGCCTTTCCGGATCTCGAAATATGCGAGCTTGCAGCCGGGCTCGCCTTTGAGCTTAACGTGCAACGTTCCGCCGAGCGGAATCGGATCGTGACCGTCATGGGAGATCTCCTCTATCCCGGGCGGCATCGTGTCTATCAGAATCTGAGGCTGGAGGAAAAGCCTCGCCGCTTCAGAGGTCGAGACGTCAGGGAAGAGGCTCACATAGGGTTGATCGGAAAGTGTATCCCCCTCCTTCACCGTATAGCTCGCCGTATAAACCCCGGGCTCCTCCTCATTCATCTCGATGTCCCTGATCACCTTGGGCAGGGTGAGCGTGACCCTTTTTTCGGGGAGCCACTCGATCCGGACGTTCAGTTTATCGCCGATGCCGAGCGGCTTTCGGGCATCATGCAAGGCGGATTTCACCAGAGCGGTCGTGATCGTATAATCGCCCGGCCTCTCGTTCTCCGTCCTGACTGCCAGGAGATATCCTCCGGGGTTGACCTCCGCGTTCAAGGAGGCCCGGCCCTCATTTGAGGGATCGGCCTTCGCCGAGGCGATCATCGTGCCGTCGAGCCGTTTCAGCTCCGCTATCGTTTTCCCCACTGCGTTCGCCCTCTCGATTCCGATGGCGAGCGATCCGTGCGATTTGACCTGAAGGGCGTATAGATCGACGTCCCCGTTCGAGAAGGTTCTGCAGGATATTACGTCGTCAACCGATATACCGGAAGCCATATCGGGCTTATCGTTCGGCTCGAACTCCATCGATCCCTCGGGTTTCCTCTTGATCAGGAGAAGCGAGTATTCAAATCGGGGAGGTTTATCGGGACTCTCTATAAGCATGTAATACTTTCCCGCTTTTAATCCCACCCAGCTTTCGGCCTCCGCATGATCGGAATCCAGACTCAGCTCGTCCACCTGAACCCCGCCTTCGGAGGGCGATCCGTAAAATGTGATCAGCCTGATCGTGCTTTTTCCGCCCGATCGTATGAGCTTCAGCTCCAGCATCTCGCCTTCAACGGTCTCCGTGAAGGTGAACCAGTCCTTATCACCTCCTCCTCCCTCGCCGATCAACTCCAGGGCGTTATCGATCCGAACCGCGTTCGCGGCCATCCACTCGTCGTTGGGCTCGACCTCCCAGGCGTAGATCGGCTTGAGCTCGCGATAGACAGCGCAGATGCGATACTCCGCCGCGGGGTTTTCCGACTTAGAGATAACCCTTACCAGATACCGCCCGGGCGAGACCCCTACGCTCGAGTGGCCTCTGCCGCCTGTGGAGGGGTCCACGGTGAACTCATCGATCGCCTTGGCCGTCTCCAACCCATGGAAAATCGAGATCGTGCTCCGCCCGATCCCCTTCTCCCTTCCGAAGGTAATATCGAGCATCCCCGGTGAGTCGATCTGTATCGAGAACCAGTCCACATCGCCGTCATCGGAGTTGGTTCCCACAACCGGCTGGCCGGAGCTCAGGCGGAACGCCGTTTCAGGTGTGTCGTTCGGCTCGGATTCCCTCACGGGACTTCTCAACACGTTGAACTCCCATTTGATCGGCTGCGTGTCGGGGCGATCCGCCGGTTTCGCCCAAAAGACATGTCCCCCGTCGGCGAGCCCGAAAAAGGCGATATGGCTGCTCGCGGAAAGCTCATATGATCCGTCATCCAATCGATACAGGTATCCGGGGATGGGTTTCGGCTCGGGCGAGGGAACCCACCGGGAAAGATGAAATATCACAGCGTCGGAGAGCGATAATCCCAGCGGAGCGGCGACGATCCGGCCGGGCACGGGCTCACCCTGAGGTATGTTCGGGATGGATTGAACCGGTCCGAAGACGGACGTCGTAGCTAAGGGGGACTCATTGCCCGATCTGTCCACCGCCGTCACGGCGAAATAGTAATCCACCCCGTCCGCCGTCTGCACCTCATAGGCCGTGACGTTCCGATCGGGGACTTTTATCGGGTTGAGCCCTTCCGTAGAGGCGATCGGCTCTCTTGAGACGTAGAGGTTATACCGGCTGAAGTCCTCCGCCGGGGAGGGCCCATCCCATCTGAGGACGATCACACCTCCCAGATCGCTCGGCCGATCCTCGGCCCGAACGCCCGTGACGGGAGGCGGGGGGAGGTTATCCAGGGCTCTGATGGGGCCGAAGATGGAGCCCCCCGACTTAAGCGACAGCTTCGATTCGTTGCCGGCCTCATCCACCGCCGTCACGGCGAAGTAGTAGTCCGAATCGTTCTCCGGCACATTCACCTCGGTTCGGGTGATATCCGCCGATCTGAGCTCGAGGATCGGCTTAAGTTCCTCCGTCGAGAGGATGGGCGTGGGCGAACGATAGATCCTGTATGCGTAGAAGTCAGGCTCATCCGATCGATCCCAGGATAGAATCAGGGTGAATCCTTCATCGAGAGGCTTATCGGCAGCAGTGACCCCCTGGACCGGCTCGGGCGGATCGGTGTCGATTGAGATCCTGAGGGAGGCCGATTTTGAGGCGGACTTCCCGTTTGGTTTGACCAGGCGAACGATCACCTTCGCCCTATCGGCGCTATCGCCCTCCTTGACCGTATAGGTTCCGATGTAATTCCCATCTCCCGTCTCACCGAGTGGAAGGTCTTCGACGACCCCCTCTATCGAGAATCTGGCATCGCAGCCCGGCGTCCCCTTAACGCGCACGGTGAGAACTGAGCCGAGCCTAAGGGTCCTCGTCGCATCGTGCTCGACCGACTCTATCTGCGGCGGGATGGTATCTATGTCCAGGGCGTCCCGCGACTCGACGACGCTCTCGTTTCCGGCGGCGTCCTTCAGATGGGCGATTATCCTGACGCCCAGGGCCTGATCGCCCATCTTCACCTGATAGCTTCCCTCGTATTCCCCCTCCCTTTTCTCCTCAAGCGGGAGATCATGTCTGAGTTCGCCGATATCGAACCAAGCCTGACAGCCCGCCTCACCCTTCACGATCACCTTGAGGATCTGTCCTTCAATTAGCACCCCCTCTCCCTCATAGCTCACCTCATCTATACGGGGCGGGAGCGTATCGATCACGACCTTGTCGAACTCGCCCGATCTGCCCTTCACGACCGCCTTGGTCTCGTTACCGGCCCCGTCTCGGAGATAGCATATCACGTCAGAGCCCGACGTGTTATCCCCTTCCCTCACCTGATATTCCCCCTCGTACCTTCCGGCCTCCTTCTCCTGAAGCGGTATCTCCTCGGCGATTCCCGTTATCTCGAACCACCCCTCGCATCCGCTTTCGCCGCCCACCTCGATCCCGATCTTATCCCCGGCCTTAAGCGGTTTGACGGCGTCATGCTGAGCCCGGGTTATCCTGGGAGGGACGGTGTCCACGTTTATCCTCACGCCGGGGATCTCGAAGGGGATCACCTCGCCTGAGACGTTGAATTCCAGCCTCACCCTGCCGTCTGAGAGATCATCGCCGTCCTTTATCCTATATTCCATTCCCATCAACCCTCCGCTTCCGGAGAGCCTCACGGGCTCGATCAATCCCTTCACCTCGCCCCATATCTCGCCGGCCGTCGCCCAATCGACGGTCACCCTCAGCAGATCCCCGGCTTTCATCATCGCCCTTCGATCGACCCCTATGCCCTTCAGGATGATCAGGCCTATCTGATAGATCGCCCCGGCATCACCCTTAACCTCGATAACGTACTCCCCCGCGCTCAGGGGATGGCTCAGATAGAACCGATATCCCCCATCCTGGTCCTCATCGGTTTCCACTTCAGTTCCCCTCTCGTCCCTGATACCGAGCTGGAGGTTGCCCCAGGAGATCAAGGTCACGGCCAGCCTCTCTCCTCCTTCAACGCGGAGGCGGTAGAGATCAACATCGCCCTTTCTCTGGATCATGCCTGAGATGATCGAATCGCCATGAAGGGGAAAGCCATCCTCATCGTTGGGTTCCATATCCGCATCTGCTGCGAGGGGACTCTGATAGATGGTCACGCTTCCCTTCGTCTCCACCCTATATATCCCCGCCTTAAGCGATATCGCCCCCTGGCCCTCCATAAGAAGGTCATCGTCTCGATAGAGCTTTACCTCGACGCCGCCGTTTTCGCCGACCAGATTGAGCGTGGCGTCTCTCATCAGGACGAGGCTGCATGTGCCGGGGCCGATGAGCTTGGCGTTGGGGAGGATGGTCTCCTTTTTCCCGTCCAGTTTCAGCTCCATCGGCTCGATTCGAAACTCGCGGGATATAACCTCTCCGTTAAGCTCTATCTCCAGTTCGTGATCGCCTGGGGTGAGCGATCGGATGAGAAGATATGGTCCCTCAGCTTCCCCCTCAACTCCATCCAGGCGATATCTGAAATCTTTCGTCCCTCCATTCTTCCATCCTCTCCACCAGACGAGCACGCCATCCCCCCTTATGATCCCTTTTGGAAGGGAGATAAGCCTCTCATCCATGGCTGAGATTGCGCCCGCCCTGATCGGCCCGATCCGGATTATCTCCGACTCGTTCCCGCTGATATCCTCGGCGCTGAGCCCTATGTAGTAATCCCCATCCTTATCTGCCGGCAGATCGGCCGATCTGACCTGGTTATGGGTGATCCGGACGAGTTCTCCTCCGGAGAGATTTGGATTCTGTGATATATAAACTTTGAAGGCAGCCCAGTCGGCCGGTAGGCTCGGGTATTCCCATCCGATGTAGATCCTTCCCCCCTCCACCATCTCGGCTTTCAGATCGATGGGCTTCGGAGGAGCGAGATTATCCAGCGCGTCTCCCACAGTGACACTGCCGGCGCCTAAGGCGGAGATATTGCCCGCCTCGTCCTCGGCCACCACGGCGAAATGATACTGCCGCCCGTTCTCCTCCACATCCAGCAGAACGCTCTCCTTCTCCGTCTCGGCAATAGGGCTCATCGTCGAGAGATCCCCTATGCTGTCGGAGCTGAGGTAGACGAGATATCCCTTCAGGTCCTCAACTTTCACTCCCTGCCAACTGACCCTGACCCTGTATCCCTCATCGTCCGGGACATCCTCGACCTTCACCCCTTCCACCTCAGGCGGGGGAACGCCGTCCACCTTGACACTGCCCGCCTCGATCTGAACCGACTTGCCGTTGGACTTCTCAAGGATAGCTATCACCGACAGATCTTCTCCCCCGATGCCTCTCCCGACCTTCCAGCTTCCCACATACATGCCGTCATTCGCCTCTCCGTCCCCGTGTTCGCCGTCATCGTACAGCTTCCCCTCAACGCCCAGCCCCTCTATCCGGAATTTACCCTGACATCCCGCCTCGCCCCAAAGCTCAACCTTCACCACATCCCCCAGCTTGAAGCTTTCACCCTCGACCTTCGCCTTTGATATGGAGGGAGGGGTTGTGTCCAGATTCACCTTTCTGACTGCTTCCATGCTCGACTCATTGCCCGCCTTATCCTTCAGATGAGCCACCACCGCTGCCTCCATCGCCTTATCTCCCGTCTTCACCCGATACGTCCCGACGTAGACCCCGTCTCCGCCGGCGCCATCCCCGTGTTCGCCGTCGTCATAGAGCGGGATCCCCTTCACCAGCCCTTCGATATCGAACCATCCCTGACATCCCACCTCGCCTTCAAGCGTGATCTTCAGTTCATCCCCCTCCACCAGCAGCCTCGTTCCGTCATGTTTGACCGATTTGATCTGAGGCGGTTTCGTATCGATCGTGATGGGTGGGGGAACATCGATCGAGCTTTCGTTTCCAGCTTTGTCCTTGAGCTTAAGGGAGAGCAGGACGTCCCTCAGCTCCACCCCTTTGGGGACCGAATAGCTTATGGTGTAGACCCCGTCTTTCTTCTCCTCAAGTGGAAGATCCCGAACCAGACCGGGGATCGTCAGAAGGGGAGTGATTCCGGGCTCGGATTGGAGCTTGACGTTTATGACGGGGTTCAGGGTTGAAACTATGCCGGTTACGTCGTGTGATGCCGATTTAGCCGCTGGCGGGAGGTTATCCAACGCCTGAACCGGTCCCGTTATGGCCCCATCGCTTAGATCCGATTCGTTTCCGGCCATGTCAACCGCCGTGACGGCGAAATAATAGCCCACGCCGTTCCGCTCGACCTGCACCTGGCATGACCTCCCCTTAACGCGAGCTATCGGCGAAAGCGCCTGAAGCGATGTGATGGGGATAGGCGAGATATATACGTTGTATTCCGATACGTCCGGATCGGGCGAAAGGCTCCAGCTCAACTGTATCTGGAAGCCGTTATCCTCCGGCACGTCCTCGCCCCTCAACTCTGAGGGTGGAGAGGGTTTGACGGCATCGATGCTAACCGGCTCCTTTATCTCAAACTCATACTTCGTGCCGAATCTATCGACGAGTTTAACCCTTACGATTCCTTCTCTCACCAGATCGCCCTCCTGGACGACGTATGAGCCGGAATAGTTCCCCCTGCCGTCTCCGTAGAGCGGTATCCCCCCTCTGAGTAAGGGCGAAGGATCCTTCGTCCCTCCAACTATGTCGAAGGAGGCGGTGCCGTCGGTTATCGAGGAGGTTAGGGTTACGGTCAACCTCTCGCCCGACTTGAGGATGTGATCGGCATCGTGTTTGGCATCTATAATGGCCTTTCCCGCCTGGAGGGTGATCCTCTCGGAATATTCGTAAAGCGCCTCATCCCCTTGAGGGGTCTTGAAGGTGAAGAGCATCCTGGCGTTTTCAACCGAATCGCCTTCCCTCAACACATATGACAGCTCATACCGGCCGGGCGAGACCTCGCTCAAAGGCATCCTCTCAAATCGCTTCCTCGCCTCCTCGTCCTGGAAATCCCCCTCCAGCGTGAGATACACCTCCCTGCCGGCGGTCCAATTTACGGCTACCCTGAGTTCATCCCCCAGACCGAGCGGCTCCTGAGCGTTATGCTCTATCGAGCCTATCAAGAGGGCGTTCAGCCTATATCTCGTCGTCTCCCTTTCACCCGACGGGACGATCTTGACGTAGTATGTTCCTGGATCGGCGTCGGGAACGGGGAGGCTTCCACGCTGAGAGGTTGATGGGGAGATCTGAAAGGAGGAGATCGGTATCAGATTGGAGTTGAAAAGCTGGAGCTCCGTCTGACCGATCCCCTCAGGTCTCTGAAGCGTCAGACAGAGCAGACCCTTCCTGCCGAGGTTGAATTTGAACCAGTCATCATCCCCATCGCCCCAGCTATATCCGTAGATCCCCATCTCCACGCCGAGCGGAGTGACGTAATCGGGGTTTTCCTGGGGGGAGACCGTGTTAGGCTCAAGTTCATACTCTGATCCGGGCGGGAGATCGCCAAGCGTGAGGGTGATCTGGTAGGTGTTTCCCACCCCCTCCTGATCGTTGGACACCCTGACGTAATAGTCGCCGAACGAGACCAGGAACGAGATCGAACCCCATCCATTGCTCAGCGGCGAGACGGAGAGGGCGGAGACCTGGGAGATGTCGGAGATGATCGCTCCCTTGAAGATCTGAACCGATGTCTCACCGGCGGCTTGAAGCCTCGACAGATTCAGCCTGAGTAGCTTTGGAGAGGTGAGGTCGAAATGCAGTTTATACCAATCGGATGAATCCTGATCCCCGTTTTTCATGCCGATGGCCGTGACCCGATCCTCCACGAGGCTCAATCGAGTGGCGGAAGCGGGCGATGAATTATCCTCAACCTCCCATATCCCATGGGGAGAGGCCGGGATGTAATCGGCTGAGAGGATATAGAGGGGATGTTTCTCGTCGGGCGACGGGGCGACCTTGATGAAAAGGGTCGAATCGGGAGAGATGCCGACGGTCGCCGATCCGCGTTCGCCGTTCGAGACGTTCACGCTGAAGGAGGCAGCCTTATTCCCCTCGGAGGGCGTGTTCAGGTAGAGCGAGATCTCAGTGGAGGAGTTTCCGCCATCCCTCCGGAAGGTCACCGTCGCTGCGGTAGCGTCCTGAGGGAATGCGACCTTATACCAGTCCACGTCTCCCCCGCCGAGCAGGCTCACTCCTCTCATCTCCACCCCCAGAGGCAGATCCACCGCCAGATCGGGCGTATCGTTCACCTCCGGCTCACCTCGCACCACCGGCGAGATCCTGAAGCTCAGCTCGGCCGGCTGATCGTCCTGTCTCAACGTGCTGTCTATCGATTTGACGAGCAGACGATGCTCTCCCTTGGTCAGATTCCAAAGGGTGACGTGGTTTGAATCGGTGAAGGTGAAGGGAGAGCCGTCCAGGCTGTAATAAAATCCGATCAATCCGGCTTCATCGGAGGGTCTACCGCTCCACCAGATCGTCACATCCGAATGGCCGATGACGTTGGGCGGTGACAGGGGCAGTATGTAGGTGTCGGGGCTATCCCCGAAAGCCGTGAAGCCGGTTATGAGGAGAAACGTCACGAGCGTTATCGCTCTACAGATAGACCGGAGACTGGAGTCAGGAGGCAGAAGACCGAGATATCTTTTCTGTTTCCTCTTTCCTGTCCCACGCCTCCTGTTTCCTCTCTCCATCAGGAATAACCTCCTTCAGAGCTGAGATCGCTTGCCAGCCCCGCGCTCACCGGACTTCAAAAACTTCCCGCCAATTGCTAGATAAGTGTATCACATCATCATCTATCCCTTCAACCCTTCCTCGTCAGCGAGCCCCACGATCCTCATCTGCTTGCCGGGTAAGTCAACGTTTCGCCCTGATCCACAGAACCCAGTCCTCCTCATCTGGAGTTTTCAGGAGGATGCTCTTCCCACCTGTGATGGCCGCTGCCGGTATGATCCTCCCCGTTCGAGGATCGAACCAGCGGGCGAGGAAGCTTCCCTGGGCATCGGAGAGGTCAAGCTTGATCTCTCCGCCGTTCAGCGTATAAACCAGATAGCTTCTGCTGGGGTCGGCGAGACACCACGTGGTTTCAGGATTGTTCAGGACTATATCGGTCGGATGCATATGAGGGATCTCGCTCGCGAGGTGTTTACGAATGAAATCGTACGACGGCAGTATGATATCCACGTCGGCGGGACGGTCTTCGGCTCGGCATCGTTGCCGGGCTGCGTCGCCATGAAGTCGATCCACGGCTGATTCGGAAAGGCGAAGTTTCCCGTGACGCCGTGGACGCTCCACAGCCGATGCCAGGGGTTGTGTTTTTGCGCGAAGGTGATATCCGAGGCGACCTGTTCCTTGCTCCAACCCTCCTGCCACTCAAGGCATAACACGAACATCGTGTTCGGGTAGGCACTCAGGCGGGCCATGCCGTATCGGATGAGCCGCTCACGATCGGCCCTGGATAGTTTTCCGAAGCCGCTGTCATCGGCGAAAAACCACAGCTCGGCGATAATCCCCTCCTCCTTCAACTGCCTGATAATCCGTTCGTACATCCTCCAGCGGGCGAGGTCGAACCGCGTTTTATCGTTTCTCTCCGCCGTGCCGAGCCAAGGAGTTGTGGAGATGCCGCCGTAGTCGCCCTTGTTCGCTATGTAGATGTTGATCTTATTGGCCTTATATAGCTTGCGCGCTCGATCGATCATATGCTGGCGGTTATCCTCGGTGATCTCCTCGCTCAGGAGCGTGTGGCTGTAGCGCTCCTTAGGCGGGGCGGTATCATCCAGGAAGTTGCCCATCAGATATACATATCCGCCGTCGGCATAGCGGAAGAAGTGGCAGAAGCGCAGCTTCCAGATATCCCCGCTCTGACCGCCCTTTCCATCGCCGTCATAGAAGCCATCGATCGTCACCTTCTCCCCATCCGGCTTGGTGACGGTCGCCGTCAACGTGATATCCGTAAACGGATTCTCCGGAGAGCTCGTGGCGTGTAAGGTGACCTCAAAGACCTCCCACTTGGGTACAGTTTCGGATGCCGTTAGCAGTGCCATCACTGTCAACCAGACCGGCAACGCTGGTGGAATACTGATCATCTTTATCCTCCTCACTCTTCGTTTAGCATCCAGAGTCTAACGCTTCTCAATCAAACCATCAGGCAGATCCGTTACGATTATAGCACGGGGTTTTAAACCGCTCAAGATCAAACTCAGATAGGGGAATGACCTGGTAGCTCCGAGGAACTCCTCGAGAAGATGGAGGTCGAACAGCCTTTGGGTTGCTCTACGCTGTCCGTGTTTGAAGTCTGGATCGGGGTACGTCCTGAAGAGGAGGAGGTTACCCGCCAATTCCTCAGCGTGCTGTATAAAATTCCCGTGGACGGAGCTATAGCTTTTAAGGCGGCGGAATACTGGCGGGAGTTCAGACGTCGGGGTTTAACTTTAGGACAGGCGGACGCTATAATTGCCGCAACCGCTTACGTGTTAAACCTGGTGCTCGTCACCTACAACAGGGATCATTATCCCATGGAAGATATCACGCTCTACGAGCCGATGCCCCGGATAGAGTAGGGAAAATCCCTGTGATTGTCCTATGCCCATATTTTTGGGTGGGCACGGGGCTGCTCCTATCCCTTATTGGAACAAAGCCTTGCGTCTCTGCTGGAAGGATGAACCATCGCGCTCCGCTTTTTCCATTTCACCTTGGTGATGTCACAGGGCTCGAGGCGCGTAGTAAGGTGATCTCGAAGACCTCCCATTTTGGATGATATGGTATAATTTAAAGGGCGTGAAACTCATCGGGGATATAGGTTGAGGACCATGACGAGGCCGTACATAGTGGAGTGCGAGATAACCAACGGTTGTAATCTGAGGTGCCGACATTGCTACGCCAGATCAGGTGATGAGCCGAGAAAGGAACTTCATCCTGAAGTGATTAAGGACTTGATGCTTCAGCTTAAGGGAATCGGGCTTAGATATTTCGATATGATCGGCGGCGAGCCGTTTACCTATCCCCATCTGTTCGAGCTGATCGATTTCGCCGGGCGGATAGGCCTGAGGGTTATACTCAACACCAACGGGACCCTCATCACGAGGGAGATCGCCTTGAAGCTCAAGGATACCAACCCGTACACGCTTATAGGGGTATCGCTCGACGGATCATGTCCTCAGATCAACGATTTAATCAGAGGTGAGGGAAATTTCACAAGAGCGGTGAAAGGCGTGGAAAACCTCATGAAAGCAGGTTTCAACGTGACGTTGCTCTTTGTCGTTGCCAAGGTGAACTGGAGGGATTTCGGAAGATACGTGGATTTCGCCCGTAAGATTGGGGTTAAGGCTATCTATGTGGATAGATTCATGCCTGTGGGAAGAGGCAGGATCAATGAGGAGATCCTAAACATGTCCATCGACGAATGGGTCAAAGCTCTTAAATTTATCAGCGACGTGGTGGAGGGAAACTCCTCAGACTTTATCTTCTACGTCGGCGAGGCTTTAAACGGCGACCCCTGTACGGCGGGAGAGGAGCATTTCTCCATTTTATGCGATGGGACTGTGGTGCCATGTGGATACTTCAGATATAACCCGGAATTTTATCTCGGCAATATAAAGTATGAGCCGGTAGAGGCGATTTTCAGGCGCGGTAAGAGGATCTTCAGCTTGCCATCGCGGTGTGCTGAGTGTCAGATATATGAAAAGGGATGCTTCGGCGGCTGTAGGGCCTCCTCTATGATATTCGCCGGAAGGATCGATCTCCCCGATCCCGTGATCTGCAGATACAAAAGGGAATTCGGAACTACCTCATAATCGCCTTAAAGGGACATACCTGTTCACACATACCGCAGCCGATGCATAGGAGTTCGTTTATCCTGATGGAGTTACCATCAGGCGTCAGCTCTATCGCAGGACATCCCAGGTTAAGGCATCTGCGGCACATCCGACATAATTCCGGATCGATCCGATACGGCTTCTCCCACTGATCGCGACAAAGCAAGGCACACGTCCTTCGCGAGACCACCACGGATGCCTCGTCCGAGTTGATCTCCTCCCCCAAGATCCTTTCCGTCTCCTTAAGGTCATACGGATCGATCGTCCTGATTCTTCTTATGCCGAGCGCACGGGCTATATCCTCGATCGACACCTCACGGGTTTTATCGCCCATGAGCGTCTGACCTGTACCGGGATGCACCTGATGGCCGGTCATGGCCGTTGTTCTGTTATCAAGCACGATTATCGTGGATTTTCCCCTGTTATAGGCGATATCCAGGAGGCCGGTGATCCCCGAGTGGAAGAAGGTTGAATCGCCCACCACCCCGACGATATTCCCTTTAGCTCCCGCTTTATCCATACCGTGTGCCGCCGATATACCTGCACCCATACAGATTATGGTATCCAGCATCTCCAACGGAGGGAAAACAGCCAAGCTGTAGCAACCGATATCACCCACCACCACAGGCTTAAATCGCCTTAAGGCGTAGAAAACCCCCCTGTGAGGACATCCCGGACACATGACCGGCGGTCGGGGGGGAAGATCGAACTTTTCCGATCCGCCTTGAACTTCGACCTTACGTCCTTCGAGCTTCGCTCTGACCGATTCAAGTATATCGGGATTTAACTCGCCGATCCGCGGAACTAGCTCTTTCCCTATCGCCTTTATCCCCAGAGCTTTGACATGCTCCTCGAGGAAATCATCCAGCTCCTCGACGACAAGCACTTTTTCAACCCTGGAGGCGAAATCTAGGATGAGCTTATCGGGGAAGGGGAAGCTCATACCGAGCTTGAGTATCGATGCATCGGGGAATATCTCGGCCACATATTGATAAGCGATGCCGCTGGTGATTATGCCCAGCTTATCGCTCCTCTCGATAATCCTGTTACACTCGAGGGTGTTGACGAACTGGGAGAGCCTTTTGAACTTCTCGTCCAGCTTGAGCCTCATTTTTCGAGCATAGATGGGTACTGTCACGTATTTCTGGGGGTTCTTCTCGAAGGCGATCTCCACATCCCTTTCAATTCGTCTCCCCAACGTAACAGCGCTCTTCGAGTGGGAGATACGGGTGGAACTGCGGAGGATAACGGGTATATCAAATCTCTCCGAGATCTCCAATCCCAGTTTGACGAACTCCTTGGCTTCCTGACTATCCGAGGGTTCCAAGAGAGGGACCTTGGCGAAACGGGCGTAGTTTCGGGAATCTTGTTCGTTTTGTGATGAATACATGCCGGGGTCATCGGCCACGACGACCAATAAACCGCCTTTAATCCCCGTGTATGCCAGGGTCATAAGGGGATCGGCGGCTACGTTCAGGCCGACGTGTTTCATCGTGGCCATGGCTCTGGCACCGGCCATCGCCGCTCCGGCGGTCATCTCAAGCGCCACCTTCTCGTTCGGCGCCCACTCGCAGTAGATTCCTGAATCCTTGTATTTGACCAGGGTTTCGAGGATTTCGGTGCTGGGTGTTCCCGGATACCCGGCGGCGACCGTTACTCCGGCCTCATAGGCGCCGCGGGCGATCGCCTCATTTCCGGAAAGTAGGACTTTCATCTCGAACCGTTACCTCTGAATGGAGTTTTGGTATCCGTTCATATTATCGCTGAGTGTAGCGGGAGTAGATGAGAACTACACTCAACGGGATATACGAACGTTTAGCATATTTATTATATCCATACTCCCGCGGAAAATACAAACCGTAGACTTTATATTATAGGGGCCAGGCATCCAGGAGGAGTGCCTGGCCCCTACAGCTTGATCTAAGGCGTAGCGGAATCAGATCCCCGATAGGCTGGATATGAGCTCTACCTCGCCTTTTGGAATTCCGGTCTTTTTGGCGATCTCATCCACTGAAAGGCCCTCCTTTAACATCCTCTTCACCTTCCGAACCTTGGGGTCATCCCTATCCTCCGTGATCTCCAGGGCCTGCAGATCAACTATCTCATCTAAAACCTCAGAGAAGCTCCCAACTCCGGAGGGTTTGCCTTTATCCTTCATCCCAGAGGCTAATCTATCGATCTTTCTCCAGAGCAGATATAGCGCTGCGAGGAGGATAAGATTGAAGAAAAGCTGAGCCACGAGGAGAGGTGGGATGCCGATTCCAACCTTTGGCATTTCGACATCACCCGTCCTCTCCCTCTCAGCCCTGCTCAACATCGACGCGAGATCAGGCGAGGAGGAGCCGGCATCGCTTTTATCCTCGGGGGGAGGGTATGTGACGGACGGTGAGGGTTTTTTCGGCTTAGGTTTCTCCTTCGGCTTTGGCTGAGATGGGGTGGATTTCCGATGTGTCGGCCTCCTCATCGCCGCTGCCTGAAGCGGTGTTTTCGAAGGTGAAGGGGAAGGCCGTTTGACGGTGATCTTTGCCGGAGCCAGGCTGGGTTTAAGTTTGGGTTTAGGCCTGGGAAGCGGATAGAGATCGACTATGAGCTTATAGGGAGATCGGGTCATAAAGGCGCTGAGGTTTGCCTTCTCCCTTAGATCGATCGTGATTGATAGATCCTCCCCACTTGGCTTGACGTCGATCGATCTCACAAGTTTATCCTTAAAGCGATCGGGAATAGATCCTATTCCCGATCTACACCCTTTAAGGATGATCAGGATTTTCCCTTTCGCCGGAGTGATCTCGTATTTCGCCATCCCATTTAAATCGAGGGTTATCCTGGACCCATTATCCGAGGATCTATATCTCAAACCCATCAGTTCTACCCCCTCTCCTCTCACGGAGATCAGGGATATGAGGGATAGACAGAGGATGAAGTTCAGGAGATAACGCCATCCGGTTTTCGACATCTTATCCTACCTCCCGATTCCTCGAATATGACATCTTCAAGCATATCCGTGATCTGCATGCTTGTGAAGTTGATCGTGATCTTGACGCCGGGATAGACCTTCTTGAAAACCCTTATAAATCCCCCGGACAGATCCTCCTCTATGGCCTTTTGGACCGATTGATACATCCTGGAGTATTTGCCCAGTTCCTTTGACAGGTAGGAGAGCTTCATCTGGAGGAGTGGGATCTGGTCGAGCAGTTTGAGCTGGCGTTTGGAGAGGAATCGCGGATCGGAGTTGACGACCAGGTCGAACACCTTCCGTGTCTTGTCTAATTCCTCCCTGAGGAACTCGATCCGCTCGGCGATTCTCTGGCTTTCGGCTCTGAAGATAGGGGTTATACCGATTTCCAGAATGGTTTCGGTTTTGTAAAGCGAACCGAGGGTAGCGGCGGTGATGGCATTACCGGCCCTTGCTCTTCCTCCTGAAAGCAACCCCCTTTCAGGGTCAAGGGAGATCTCATTATCGGCTGTGAGCATGCAGTGTGTGGCGCCCGTCTTGATGAAGATGTTTCCCGTGCTGACGATGCTGGAGTTGTTGGCATAATGGATGATCACGCTGCCACCTGAATCGAGATATGCTCTGCCGGGCAAACCGCCATGGACGATGATGTCGCCATGTGCTCTTATTACCGCTGCCTCCACCATCCCATAGACCTCAACGCTCCCGTTAACGCATATGGAGACGCCATCCCGAACGTTACCGGTAACGATCAGGTCACCCTCGAAGAACCTCTCCGATCCGGTTAGCCTCAGATCCCCCTCTATGATTTCCCTTTGTCTTTCTCTGACGATCTTCCCTTCATCCATAGGCTCTTCTCCCGACAGAAGCAAGCAGATCTTCCTTTAATCTCTTGAGCTTCCCCCTCAGCCTCAAGATGGCGCTTGAATGTATCTGACTCACCCTGGACTCGGAGACCCCCAGAACTTTTCCGATTTCCTTCATGGTCATTTCCTCATAATAATAGAGGCTGAGGACGATCTTCTCTTGTTTAGGCAGGGATTGGATCGCCCCGGCCAATATACTTTTCGCCTCCTCGAAGGCCATTTGGTCTTCGGGGTTCGCCGCTTTCGGATCGGCTATGAAATCCCTGATCGCCCCCTCTTCCTCCTTGTCCAGGGCGATATCCTCCAGCGTTAACAGTGCCATACCGCTGACCTCAAGCAGCGTCTTTCTGAGCTCTTCGACCGATATCCCCAGGTAATCGGCTACCTCCTCTTCTGAGGGAGGTTTCATCAGGCGCTGTTCGAGTTCAGAGTAGGCCTTTTCCAGCTTTTGAGCTTTCTCCCGCGTGGACCTCGGCACCCAATCCAACGCCCTGACTTCATCCAAGATCGCACCTTTGATCCTGTAAGTGGCGTATGTTTTAAAGCTAGCGCCTTTAGAAGGGTTGAACTTCTCTATGGCATCCAGGAGACCTATTATCCCGGCGCTGACCAGATCGTCGATGTCATGAGATGGAGAGGCATATATGGAAAGCCTCTGGGCTATGGCTCTTATCATAGGCAAACATTGTTTGATAATCTCATCCTTCGCCCTTTTATCGCCGTTGAGCTTGTAAGCCCCCCAAAGTTCCTCCAGCATTTTTCTCCTCTGCTTTCCCTCCATGGATTGGAGTGGCCTTCTCGCTCTGGGCGAGAAATCCTATGAATTCCTTCATCAGTTTCATGTCTAATTTCGATCGCATCTCGTTAAGCATTATGTTTAACGCTTTAAGCGGTAGCAGCTCATCCGTTCTAACGATCTCCAGATGAATGGGGATAAATTCCGGTGGGTAGATCTCCTCCATATCCCTTCTCCCTAAGCCTTCTTCTTCTCCTTCTATCCTCTTCAAATAGATATTTTATAAGCTCATTTCTATCGAGCTCGTTTATGATGAGGAACTCCACACCATTGCCTGACTTGGTATGTACTACTCTACCGATCGCCAGAATAGGATCGGATCTTCCGGGGAGTTCTATCTCCATCTCTAGTATAGCGCCTACCGGCAGGGTTTCCTGAGGTTTTAAGAGCACTCCCCCTCCGCTTATATTGGCCGTCATGGCATAGGCTCGTTTGACTTGATCCACCCTGCCGGCCATCTCCACCCTTGGGATCACGGCATATCTGACCCAAAGTGAGGTTTCAACTCTCAGAAATTGTCTTTTCCATCTGTAGAACCTTCGGGGTCGGGTTAGAACATACGATCCATCCGCCTGTCTTCCCTTCACGGTCGAATCGAAAGCGAATTCTCCCTCGCTGAGCGAGAATGAGACCCTGAGCAGTGTATTGGGAGGTATACCGGTTTGCCCTCCATCCTCGAAATCGTAGATAGAGGGTTTGGCTATATAGATATAGTAGTCGTCGATATGAGTTATACGGCTCAGGAACCTGCATCTGGGAGCCCCGGATAGCGTTTCGACCTGAACCTTGATTCCGGGCTTAAGGATTGGTTGATTCATTCTTCCTCCTCCGATCCTAGCGACCTTTCCAGGGAAAGAGATATCTTCTCGAAGAAATCCATATGACATGTCCGTTTCGTGCTCCCGAGTATGCTATAGATCCTGCTGGCAATGGCCATTATGTGCCTGGAGGCCGGAGCGCCCGGGTATTTCAACACCAATGGCACCTGTCCTTTAAGGGCCTTGGAGACGAACGGATCGAAAGGGATAAAGCCGATATAATTGAGCTCCAACTCCAGAAATCTCCGCACCACCAGGATCAGGCTCAGTGCAACTTCCCTTGCCTGGCTCTCATCGGCGGCCATGTTCACGATGAGCATAAACGGCCCCTTTTTCCTTCGGGATAGTACCTTAGTCGTGGCATAAGCATCCGTTATGGCGGCAGGATCGGGGGTGGTCATTATAATGATCATATCCGCCGCCGAGGCAAAGGCCAGCACATTATGCGATATTCCGGCAGCCGTGTCGATGATCATCACATCGGCCATATTCGACAACTCCCCCAGTTTTACGATCAATCTTCTCCTTTCCCTCTCCGGCAGATTAGCCATCATCTCAACGCCTGAGCTTGCTGGAACCACCTTGATACCGGTGGGTCCTTCCAGTAGTATCTCCTCTATCTCCTTCTCGCCACTCACGACGTGTTTGAGGTTGTACTTCGGATGGAGGTCGAAGAAGACGTCGACGTTCGCCAGCCCCAGATCGGCGTCGAAGATGATCACCTTCTTTCCTATCTGTGAAAGCGCTACTCCTAAATTAGCGGCGAAGTTCGTCTTACCAACCCCTCCTTTGCCGCTCGTTATGGCTATCGTGCGGAATCGTGGGTTATGCCGTCGAACTAACGGCTCCTCCTCCATGTCAATATCGAGTGTCGGATTGGAGAAAAGCTTTCTGAGATTGGCAGCTTGATCTTTCATGCTCATCTCCTGAAACCTCTTAAAAGTAGGGATGTCACTCTTTCCACCGTGGCGACCTCTATATCTCCCGCCACATCCTGGCCTGTCGTAAAGTAGGACAGGGGTTTGCCGGAGCGTATTGCGGCATTGACGATCGATCCGAAACATGAGGCCTCATCCAGTTTTGTGAAGATCAAGCCGTCCACCCCTACACTCCCGAAGCCGTTTAATATCTCGTATATCTCCCTGCTTCTCGTGGAAGCACTGATCAACAGATAAACTTCAACCTGAGGCAAGACGGCTATGAACCTCTCTATCTCGCCTATCCTCGCCGCATCGTAATGGCTTCTCCCAGGCGTGTCTATCAGGATGAGATCGTGGTCAGAAAGAGACTCGACTTCCCTGACCAGTTCCTCCGGATCATCGGCGACCTTCAGGGGCGATCTCATTATATCGGCGTATATCTGAAGCTGCTGAACGGCGGCTATCCTATAGGTATCGATCGTCAGAAAGGCCACCTTCCTTTTGAGTTTAAGCTTAAAGTAAGCCCCCAGCTTAGCGATAGTGGTGGTCTTGCCCACACCTGTTGGTCCGATAAGCGCTACGCTTTTCATCCCACCTTGCAGCGTTATCCCACCGTTGAACTTCGTCGCCTTGCCGATCAGCTCGGCCAACCTCTCGTTTATCAATTTGCCGTTATCTGAAAAACATGGTTCTAGGCCTTTGGCCAGATCATAAGCTATCGCCGGATCAAGTTCGCTCTTGATGAACTTTTCATAGATCCCTTGCACCGTCTCGGGGAGATCCAGTGATTGTTCCCTCTTGACGTTTGACAGGAGTATGTGTAGTAGATCCCTTATCTCCGACAGCTCCTCGCCTATATGTTTAAGCTCGTAACCTCCTTCGGCTCGTCTGTAGGAATTGGCAGTTAGGATAGCCTTTGCTCGTTCGACCGGCTCTTCGTTCTTCTCCTCGTCGTCGCCGATCACCTCATCTATCTCTGAGGGTGCCTCTCTATCTACGGCGACGATCACCTCAACAGTCGAGCCGCCGAGGATACTGGACTTGAGCGTCCTGGTATGAAGCAGTATGGCATCGGGACCGAGCTCCGCCTTTGCTTTTTCCAGAGCGGCATGAACGCTTTTGCCATAATATCTCTTAATCTGCATCTGTCGAACTCCCCCTGACGGTATCGAGGTGAAAGTTAAGCAAGAAACATGCCTTTGCGGGCTTAATCCGTCCCCTCAATGTTTACAACGCCCAACGGCTTTACCTCCATCTCCGGAGGGATCTCCTCATAGGAAAGGACTACCAGTCCGGGGATAAATCTTTCCACCAGTTGCCTCAGAAAAGGTCTGACAAGCGGTTCGGCACATAGTATGACGGGCTGAACCTGAAGCTGTCCCATCTCGGTTATCGCGGTAGCGATCCCGTTTACGATCTTTCGAGCCACCTCCGGATCGAGTGCGAGATACATCGTCCCGTCCTTATCCTGTATCGCATCAGCTATGTTCCTCTCCACCTCCGGTGACAGGGTCAAAACCTTGAGCGTGCCGTCCTCATCTACGAGCTCCTTACAGATCGTTCTGCCCAGCGCTCTTCTGACGAATTCCGTAAGCAGCATAGGGTCTTTGGTCGTCTGGGCGTGATCTGAGAGCGTCTCCAAGATCGTGATCAGATCTCTGATCGGCACCCCTTCCCTCAATAGATTCTGAAGCACCTTCTGCACCGTGCCCAGGGACAACAGGTTTGGAATCAGCTCATCCACGAGAGCGGGGTATCTCTCACTTAATCTGTCCAAAAGCCTCCGGACATCCTGTCTGGTTAGAAGCTCATGGGCGTGTTTATTTATCGTCTCCATGAGATGAGTGGCTATGACGGTCACCGGATCGACGACCATATATCCTGCCATCTGTGCCCTCTCTTTGTCCTTCTCACGTATCCACAGTGCCGGTATATTGTTGGTCGGCTCGGTGGTAGGTATCCCCTCGATCTTCTCCGTCACCCTGCCCGTCTCCATCGCCAGATAGTGATTGAGCATGACCTCGCCTTTGGCCACGACGTTCTCCTTGATCATGATCGAATATCCGTTAGGTGGCAGGCTCATATCATCCCTTATCCTTATGAGCGGCACGATGATGCCCAGCTCTCTGGCGCATCTGCGTCTTATCATCTTTATCCTCTCAAGCAGAACTCCGTTCTGCCTCACATCTACGAGCGGCACGAGGTTATAGCCTATGTTCAGCTCCATGATGTCCATATCCAGCATCCGCTCCACCTCCTCAACCTCGCTTTCGGGGGAGGGTTTCTTCTCCTCACCTTCTTCGGTCTCCGCCTGTGCAGGCGAAGTGCGCATAAGCAGATAGGCCAGCGATCCGGTGATACCTGAGAGCATGAAGAAAGAGATCTTGGGAAGCCCAGGAACAAGTGCGAGAGCGAAAAGCACAGCCGATGCTATGCCGAGGGCTCTGGGCTGAAAGAGTATCTGACCGGTGAGGCTCTTTCCGAAATCGGTCTCCGCTCCAGCCCGCGTGACCAACACGCCTGCCGCTGTGGATATGATCAGAGCGGGCACCTGGCTGACAAGGCCATCGCCTATGGTGAGAAGCGTATATCTCCTGGCGGCCTCCGATATGGGCATCCCCTTCTGAAGCACGCCGATGAGCAATCCTCCGATGATGTTTATCCCGGTAATTATCAATCCCGCTATGGCGTCGCCTCTGACGAATTTGCTTGCGCCGTCCATAGCACCGTAGAAGTCCGCCTCTCGCGCCACCGTCTCCCTCCTGGCTCTCGCCTCCTCCTCCGTGATCAAACCGGCGCTGAGATCGGTGTCTATGGACATCTGTTTCATCGGCATGGCATCCAGCGTAAACCTCGCGGCGACCTCCGCTACCCTGCCAGCACCCTTCGTTATAACGACAAATTGTATGATCACGAGGATCAGGAAGACCACGAAGCCGATGACGTAGTTCCCCCCCACGACGAACTTACCGAACGAATTTATCACATGACCGGCGGCGAACTCGCTCTGATCGCCGTAGAGCAGTATCCTCCTGGTAGAGGCCACGTTCAGCGATAGCCTAAAGAGGGTCGCTATAAGCAACATCGATGGGAAGACCGAAAAGTCCAGGGGTTTGGTCACATAAAGGACGATAAGCAGTGTGACGAGCGAGAAGGTTATATTCATGGCTAACAGCATATCCAACAGGAGGGCGGGCATCGGCACAAGCATAACGAAAAGTATGCCGATCACACCTAATGCGACGGCGATATCGCTTTGCCTTGTCACCCTCGAGACGAAGCCTGAATTTGTGGGGACGAGGGCCTCGGATCTCATACCGCAACACCTCTCATCCTATAAACCTGAGCCAGTATCTGCGCCACAGCGAAATAAAGCTCCTCCGGTATCATCTCCCCGATATCGACCGTTTCATACAGAGCCCTCGCCAGGGGTGGATTCTCGAAGATAGGCACTTTATGTTCCCTGGCGATCTCCTTTATCCTCTGCGCCAGCAGATCCGCTCCTTTGGCCACGACGAGAGGGCTGGGGGCGATCTTCTTGTCGTATTTCAAAGCTACGGCTATATGCTGTGGGTTTGTGACGACGACATCCGCCTTGGGAACCTCCTGCATCATCCTCCTTCTGGCGATCTCCATTCCTCTTTCCCTGAGTATCGATCTGATTATCGGATCGCCCTCCGTCTCCTTCAGCTCCTCCTTTAGCTCTCTACGGGTCATTTTGAGGTTCTGTATATGTTGCCATCTCTGGAATCCGTAGTCCATCGCCGCCACGAACAGCATCAGCACGACGACCTTCATTCCCAGATCGAAGATCGCCTTCATAGCATATGCGGCGATCCCCGCGGCATTCTCCGATGTTAATAAGGGCAGCTTATCCATCTGACCCCTGATGGTCGTATATCCTATATATCCGATAGCGCTGATCTTTATCAGCGATTTGACCATCTCCATAGCTCCCATCTTGGAGAAGATCCTCGATACCCCCTTGCCCGGGCTTATCCTGCTTAGATCGGGGGTGATCGCCTGGATTGAGAAGACTCCTCCAACCTGAGCGAATCCGACCATGAATCCAACACAGGCCAGGATCAACATTATCGGCAGCACGATCCACAACATTCTGACTATCGCCATTGGGAGAACGTCATACGAAATTCCATCTGTCTTCCAGAGTTCAGAGTTCCACATGGCTCTGAAGGTATCCTCGATACCGAGCGATATTCTCGGCGCGAGGAATCTGAGAGCGAGAAGGCCTATCAGGAGCACAATAGCCGTATTCAGCTCGCGACTTCTGGGAACCTCCCCTTTTTCCCGTGCCTTCTCCTGTCTTCGTTGACTTGGCTGTTCGGTTTTCTCCTGATCTTCAGCCATTTCTCAGTATCACCTTTGTCCAAGCTTCAGGGGTTAACGGGCCGAGATCAGCTCTGATGATTAAAAATGCGTTTTGGACTTCATTATCCCAGGCCCAAGACCTATAGCTCAATCTGTAATGGGACTGCAGTGAGGATGAGATCTCCCGGTAGATCTTTCCAAGCTCACCGGGATCGCCGGTGGCATATAGGGCGCCACCGGTCGATATGGCCAGGTTTCTGAGTGTTCCCTCGTCGACCTCATCTCCCAGAGCTATGGCGTGGATGCTTATCCCGTTTTTAAGAGCGTTATGGATGACGTCTTTGGCCGTCTTGGTACTTCCGCTGTCCTCCCCGTCGGTCAGCACTATGGCCAGCTTTATCCCCTCCAGCTCGTTGAGGATAGAGATCGCCCTATCCAAGGCATCATATAGCATGGTTCCGTCTCTGTCCCCCTTAAATCCTCCTCTGATAGGGTCATGACGCAGGCGATCCACCTTGTTCAGCGGCTGTGGGACGTATATCTCTGAGGCGAACTTCAGGATCGCTATTCGATCCTCACCTTTCACTGAGGAAATAAACTCTGAGACAGCCTCTTCCATCCTGTATATATCTTCGTCCGACATGCTCAAGCTGTAGTCCATCAGTATCACAACATAAACCGGCATTTCCTCTCCAAGTCGCTCGAATCTGCAGTCTATCGGCCTGCCGTTTTCGAAGAGGTGGATCTCCTCTTCCCTCAAGGTATCTATAGAGTTCGAGTTACCATCCATGAGAGACACTGAGATTGAGATCTCCGGAAGGTTTTCCAACGAAAGATGGAGGATCCTCATATGCAGTTCATCGGGAAGGGTAGAGGTGATTTCGGCCGTTGTTTTCAGCCTTTCAATTGCCTTCAGAGCTTTTTCCCTGACAGAAGGATCAGGATCGGATCGAGCCATCTCCTCCAGCCGATCGAGCGTTTCAAATCTTCCGAGGAGGCCGATCGTCTCCGCTGCCAGCGATCTAACGAGAGGGTTCGAATCATCAAGCAGAGGTTTCAGTCTTTCGATTATCGCCTCATCTTCCCATCTTAGGATCTCGGCTATGGGAGCGGCAGTTGAGGGCATGCCCTCTTTGAGGGTCGCCAGGAGCATATCCGGCATCGTTTCCACCCCTCCGCTGAGGATCGTCAATCTATCCTCCGGCCTCTGTATCATCGCCTGGATACCCTCTATGATCCTGCTCCAGAACGACATCTTGTCAAATCGGATCGCCGACATCAAGGCGAGTAGAAGCAAACCGTCATCCGCCATATCCTCAAGACCGCCGGCTATGGATTCTATCAGCTTGCGCCTTACGATCGGGGAATCGACCGGCGGAGCAGCGCTGAGCACCTCAACAAGCATCTCAGATCTTATCGATCTCAGGGCAGCAATTCTTCTGAAAAACCTCAGAGGGTTTGAAACCGCATCCGGATCGATCTTGTTCATAAAGCGGATGAGATCCCGCAGGGTGGGAACAACCTTTTTGGTGAGTATCTTCTCGATCGCCCTGATGGCATTGCGGCGGGCTATCTCAGCTGGATCTCCGGCAGCCATACTTTCGAGCTTCCCTATCATACTGGTATCTCCCATCTCGCCCAACACCCAGGCGGAACTGGCGCGCATCATCCCATCATGATCATCAATCATCTCTTTCAACACCTGAAGTCCCCTAGGATCACCCATCTCGTAGAGTCCTTTGGCCGCATTAGCTCTAACGCGGTTGTTCTCATCGCCGAGAGCCTCTAGATATATATCCCTCGCCTTTGGGTTATCAAGCCCCCATAGTCCTTCCACCGCATTGGCTCTGACGCGCGGATCTGGATCTTTAAGGGCGTTATGGAAGAAATGGAGGTTATCCGAAAGCTTACCCAGTATAAGCGCCGTTTTGGATCTTATTCTCTGATCGTCGCTCGAGAGCAGATTGACCAATATCGGAGCTATTCCCTCGTTATCCGCCACATCATAAAGGACATCGAGGAGTTTAACGCTCTTCTCTTTGTTTATACCCTTTATACCTTTCGCCGATCGGGCTATATCAAGCACCACCCTGTCATCAACCTTCTTGAGGATCTTTCCCAATGATTTGGCCAATTCAACCGGAAGCTCGCCTAGAAGATCCACGTATTTTTCTATCAGCCCCAAATTTCTCATCCACTGGCTTAAGGTCCGCCTTTTCTCCCCCCACTCCTCCCCGTTTTTGATGGCGTTTATCACTATATATTTGAGCACATCCTGTTCCCTCAGCTTGTAGAGAACCTCAAACATCTTCTGACCGAAGTAGCCGATCTCCTCCCTATTGAGCAGCATATGATCCAGAAGCTTGAAGAGGGAGGCTTGATCGAGCTTCCTTATCAACTCAGCTCCTTCCTGAGCTAGCCTTTTATTCTGTGAGCTGGCAACCAACAATATATTGGCTAATACGTGCGGCGAGTCGATCGTCGAGAGGGCTCTGATTGCCAGGAGCCTCTCCCGAGTGCTGGCCGCTTCATTTCTCAGGATAGCCGATAGCCTTTCGACCTCCTTCGAGCTTAAACCCTTCTCCTTCATCCTAACTCTCCGATGAGAAAGTCTATGTCCTTATGCATCTGCAGGAAAAGGTTTATCAGGAGATAGGCGATAGCCTTCAAGGAGAAGAAAAGAAGGATCAGACCAACGGCGATCAGGACGGGAAATCCTACGACGAAGATGTTCATCTGAGGTACCACCCTCACCATTAACCCCAAAGCGGCATTCGTTATCAGCATAGCTACAACTATCGGTGCGCTCATCTTCAGGCCTATCAGGAATAAATCCCCCACGAGGGCCATCATCCGAGCGAAGGTAACCTCACGCAGTACCATTCCTCCAGGTGGGATAAGTCGGAACGATCTGGCCAAGCCTTCCAAGAACCAATAGTGTCCGTTTATCGCTAGAAGCACCATCAGAGCGAAGAGCACGTTGAATTGGGCCAGCAGGGATGATTGTGTCTCGAACTGGGGGTCCACAGCTGTTGCCATCCTAAGCCCCATCTGCATCCCCGCCATCTCGCCTGCGAGTTCCACCCCGGAGAACACCACATGTCCGGCCAGACCTAACACAGCACCGACGGCTGTCTCTTTCAGTATCATCCAGCTCAGTTTGAATATATCCTCCGTCGGCGAGAAGCTTACCCCCGCCGATATGGAGTAGAACACGACGGCCAGGACGAAGCAGAGCCCTATCTTGACCTTAACAGGTATCAACCTACTTCCCCAAAAAGGCACGAAGGTCACAACTCCAGCAGCTCTAAAGAGAACCAATATGAACCTTTCCATGCCCGTTAAATCTATACCCATCTCTTTATCCCATTGTCACCTTGTCTCCTTGTCATTATTTTCTCGCTCCTTGTTCCTCAATATGAACGAAGGTTATCTGATGAACAGGTCTACGTTTCTGAGCAGAGCTGTAGTAAAACTGACAGCCAACTTCAGCATCCACGGCAGAAATATCGCCAGCGTCACGAAGGCGGCCAATATCTTGGGCACAAAACTGAGAGTGATCTCCTGGATCTGAGTGAGCGCCTGAAGGACACTCACTATAAGTCCCACGCCAAGGCAGGCCAACAGCACGGGCCCTGAAAGCAGAAAAACGAGCTTTATCGCTTCACTTAATACATAGACCGTCCTTTCAAGCTCCATAGTCTCCCCCTATCTGAAACTGCCCACAAGAGAGCCGACGACGAGGCTCCATCCGTCCACGAGCACGAAAAGCAGGACTTTAAATGGCAGTGAGATTATCACCGGCGGCACCATCATCATCCCCATGGCCATCAATATTGAGGCCACGACCATATCTATCACCAGAAACGGCACGAAAAGCAGAAATCCTATTTGGAACGCCGTTTTCAGCTCGCTGATCACAAAGGCCGGTATCAGGACATACGTGGGCACATCATTTTCGTTTTTGGGTTTCGGCATCCCGGAGAGCTTGACCATTAAGGCCAGATCCTTTGTCCTTGTCTGTTTGAACATGAATTTTCTAAGCGGGGAGATGGCATTATGGAACGCCTGGGATTGATCTATCTTACCATCCAGATAGGGTTTGAGGGCGTTCTCGTTTATATCCTTCCATATTGGCATCATCACGAAGACGGTTAAGAATAAGGCCAACCCTGCCAATATCTGATTGGATGGCAACTGCTGGGTCGCAAGTCCATGTCTTAAAAACGAAAGCACTACTATGATCCTGGTGAACGATGTCATCATAATCAGGAAGGCGGGTGCCAGGGAGAGGGCTGTTATTAGGAAAAGGATCTGTATGGCCGTGGAAAGCTGCCGTGGGTTTTCCGCATTGGCCGCTCCCACATCGACGGTGATGCGGGGTAGAGGTATGATCTGCTGGCCCTGGCAAAGACAGGGAATCAGAGACAGGGCGATCACAGCTATGGCAACCCACCTTCTCATCTTTTAAACCTCAAACCGCTCAGCTTTTTGAAAGCTGAGATGAGATCGGTGGATCCGCCCATCTCCGGTCGGATCTCAAGTGAGCTCGCTTCCTCATTCGTTAGCGTCATCAGATGGGATATGTTTGTGTTCGTCACGCCCAATACCAGCACCTTATCGAGAACTTTGACCAGGCATATGGATCGCCTCGGCCCGATGCTCTGTTGCCAGAGCAGCTTGACCGGTATGTCTTCCTCTTGCAGCCTCACCCTACCTGAAAGCCTTTTTAGAAGGTAAAACCCTCCGATAAGAAGGGCTACCACGATGATAAGCCCCAATGCCACGCGCAGTGTCGCTCCTAGGAGATCGGGCATGCCTGGGAGATCGGGTCTCTCGTAATCGAGTCCACCCTTAGGTCCCGATTGCCCTGTCCAGGCGAATTGTGCCATTGCGCTGAACGTAACGAACGCTATAACGCAACGAACTCCAAAACTCAACAAATTCCTCTTCATCCCTCACCCTAGGCTTTTAAGTCTCTGCTCCTGATTGATTATGCTGGTGATCCTCACGCCGAAGTTTTCGTCCAGGACCACCACTTCTCCCTTAGCGATAGGCTTGTTGTTGACCAAAACATCCACCGGCTCGCCGGCGAGCTTATCCAGTTCGATTATAGCGCCCGGCACCAGCCTCAATATGTCTCCTATCCGCATCTTGGTCCGGCCCAGCTCGATTATGACATCCAGCTCGACATCCATCAGCAGCTCTATGTTGTCCTTCGGGAGCTCCTCCTCATATGGGATCGATATCTTCTCCTCTCCCTCTTCCACCTGAAATTCCTCTCCTAAAACGTCCTCTTGGGAGGAGTCCGCTAAGCTCTGAAGCTCCTCCGGCGACATATTGTTTATCTCTTCAGGCTTTAGATTCTCCATCTTTCACACTCCCGGTCCCGTGGAAGTTTATCTCATCCTCGTCAGTTAAAACGCCGATGATTTTGACCGCCTTCTTTTTGCCGACCCTCCCCGGTTTGGCGACGAACCGTTTCTGGCCGCCGACATCCAGTATGACCGGATCGAGAAGCTTTCCGTTTTTGATTCTCACATCGAGTTTGATTATATCTCCCACCTTCAGTCTCAGGAGATCTCCAAGCTTTATCCTGCTTGGTGGGAAATGGGCCCTGACGACTATATCCGCTTTCTCCACCCTTCTCCGTATCTCAGGCGTGTATTTCTCATCGCCGCCGCTATGATAGTTGAAAAGCCACTGCTCAGGTCGGGCGTTGATAAGGGCCGGTTCTATCATAGAGAAGGGATAACATATGCTCATCATCCCGATCGTCTGACCGAATTTAACGTCGAATACGATCAACATAACCGTATCGCTGGAGGCCATAACCTGAACGTATTGCGGATCGGTTTCTATTCTCTGAAGCTCAACGTTGATATCCTTGGAGACGAATTTCCATATCTCGCCGAGGGCTTCTAAAGAGGCCTTTATGGCCCGCTCTATTATGGATTTTTCGATCTCGGTCATCCTATGAGGTTCCACTGATGTCATCCCCGATCCTCCCAGCAGTCTATCCACCATGGGGAAGATCAACTGCGGTCCTATCTCCATCACCGCTACCCCTTTAAGCGGCTCCATGGAGAATATAACCAGACAGGACATCTCCGAGAGGGACATTAGGAAATCGCCGTACGTCAATTGCTCCACCTGAGTGCACTCTATCTCCACAAGCGTTCTCAGAAGCGATGAGAGGGAAGAGCTGTAGATTCTGGCGAAGTGGCGGTGCAGGATATGTAAGGAACGGGTGTAATCCTTTGAAACCCTGCCCGGCCTGCTGAAATCGTAAAGCCTAACGGATTTCGGCTCATCCTGGGATGGTTGACGCGCCTCATCGATCCTCTTATTCGATATAGCATCTAAGAGAGCATCTATCTCCTCCTGAGAGAGAAGCTTCTCCATCCTTTCAACCTCTGATCACTGGATGACGAATTCGGTGAAGAATACCTTCAACACAACTTTCCTTCCGAGCACTGAGTTCATTGCATCGGTTATCTCCTTCCGGAGATCTCCCCTCTTGGATACGTCCTCCAGCTCTTCCACCGTCTTTGAGGAAAGGATCTGTAGGGTCACATCCTGCAGTTTTGGTTTATACTTATCCACGATCTTCTGATATTCCCCTTTGCGCAGTTCCAGATAGATGGTCACCTTCAGAAATCTGGTGCCCTCAGTTTGAGCCGGATTGGCGATGACATCTCCAAACTCATAAAGCACCCCGTTTTCTTCAGTTTCGGCCTCCTTCCTTTGAACTGCTCCCCGCTGTATTGAGGCACTGGAGGGCGGTGCGGGCATGAATCTGGTTACCATTATATACGCGATGGCGGTTAAAGCGATCAAAGTTCCCAGATACGGAATGAGGTTTTTAAGCATCCCTGAACCTCCATTTTTTTCCCCTTCCCCTTCTATTCTTTTCTCCTTCGCCATTTATTAAGACCTCCCACTCGTGAACATCAGCGGCGGCAATCCGCCGCCTATAGTGAAATGGCGTTTAAAGGCCCAGCGCCTAAGGTCAGAAAGCAATTTCTATGCCATGACTTTGGAGGCTAAATGACTAGGGAGAATCGGAGCTACGATCGGAGGAAGGGGTTAGAGATGGGAAGAAATTTCCGCTTTGATAGGGAACTAGATCCACTCTGACCTCATCGCTCTCCAGGATGAACCCTGTTATTCGGATGAGACCCGGAGAAGCCCGATCAAGCTGCCCTATCACCTCTTTGACCCTTTTGTAAGCCAGTTCTAACCCCCGGATTGGATCGCCGGGAGATATACCAACTCTCAGATTCACAGCCACCCCAGGATGAGCTCTGACAAAGGAGAGAACTTCGCCGATCCGATTCATACCTTCCGAGGTGAGTTCTGCTGATTTGGGGTGAAAGAGTATCGAGGATGAGAAGAAGGAACCCTTTTCCTCGGGAGGCCTTACGACCAAGATAACGAAATTCGAAAGGATCATACCTTTCTCTCTTACCACACATATATAGACCCCTGGATTGACCGACTTGCCATGAGCATCCTTCCCATCCCACCTCACCAGCTCCGGTCCACCATTCAGCTTTCTCCCCCATACTTCCGCCCCCTCCTCGTCCATCACACATAGCTTAGGCCGAATAGATAGGTGAGTCGTTCCTATAGGGGTGATGATCACCAAGGTGGAGGTCCCACCCGATAGCTCTTTCGGTTGAGCTTGGAGGCGAAATTTGGGGAGTTCGGAGATGTATCGTGAGGTAGGCAGGAGGATCGCTCGTGGCGTTGATGGGAAATCAACTCCCCTGAACGAGAGAGTGAGTTGGTAGATCACACCTCCGCTCAGATCACCTGGCGCCGACCAGACGATCACGCTTGGAGGAAGTTTCCCACCTTCGAATCGCTTGATGAGCTCTCCATCAGACGAGTAAAGATCAAGCCTCCATCTCAGTCCTTCAGGAGGGGATGGGAACTTCATCGCTGTGTGAAAGATAGCTCTCCTTTCAGCGATATCGAATTCCGATTTGATCGTAAGGGAATGCATAGCCGTTCTGATCGTCGATATCGTCTTGACATCCGCGAGGGGTATAGATGATAGTATGAAACTGAGCGTTAGGACGTTGAACGTTAAAACGTTAAACGCGTTCAGCCATCCCATCGGCTAATCTCCCGAACTCCTCCAGACTCAGCATTTCGGGTCGGCTCTCTGGAGGTATATCGGCTCGCTTTAACGTTTCCTCAAGCCTTTTCCTATCGAGTCCGAGTGATCTGAGTGCGTTTACGATCATCTTGCGTCTCTGCTGAAAGGCCGCCCTGACGATCTTGAAAAACAACTTCTCATCCTTCACCCTTACCCTCGGTTCCTCCCTAAATCTGATCCTGATGACACTGGATGAGACGCCGGGGCTCGGCCGGAAGGCTCCAGGCGGTATGTCGAAAAGCCTCTCCACGTCGGCGTGATACTGAACCATTATGCTCAAAGATCCATATTCCCTCCCGCCGGGTGAGGCGCATATCCGTAGAGCGACCTCCTTCTGGACGGTCAGGACACATAGGTTCAAAGCCGACCTGCTTTCTATCGCCTTCTCGATAAGAGGTGCGGTTATGTAATAGGGTATGTTCGATACGAGCTTAGCTTTGCGACAGGAATCGATCCCCCGGATCAGGTTCACCCAATCCAGTTTCAGGGCATCAGCGTGAAGGAGATGAAGCTTGGATGAAGATGAGAACCTCCCTTCCAAGATTGGGATCAGGTCCGCATCTACCTCGATCGCTATCACCTGATCGGCCCGATCGATCAGGAACTGCGTCAGCTCACCTGTGCCGGCTCCGATCTCCAAGACAAGATCGCCCTCCGACACCTCCGCCGATGAGATGATACGGGCGAGGTATCCTTCATCCTTGAGGAAGTTCTGTCCTAACCTTTTTTTGGGCCTAACCTTCACCGCGGATCATCTCTGATATCCTATCCAGGATTCTATGCGCGACCTCATCCTTGGAAAGGATCGGAAGCTTTTCGGCCTTTCCCCTTTCGTCTATTATCGTGACGATATTGGTGTCGGATTCGAATCCGGCTCCTCGTTCCAGGATGTTATTGGCGACGATCAGATCGAGATTCTTGGCGCGCAGTTTTTCCAGGGCGTTGGAGACGACGTGTTCCGTTTCCGCGGCGAATCCGACCAGGATCTTATTTCCCTTTTCTCCGCCCAGCTCGGCAAGGATATCAGGGTTGGGCGCGAGCCTGAGAACCAACTCTGAATCGGATTTTTTGAGCTTACGCTCCAAGCTCTCTTTCGGCCTGTAATCCGCCACGGCGGCCGCCATGATGAGCACATCCGCCCATTTGAACCGCTCCATCACGGCATCTTTCATCTGCAGGGCGGTTTCGACCTGGATAAACTCCACATACGGAGGAGATCTGAGCGATGTGGGGCCGCTTATCAGGGTTACCTGAGCGCCTCTGTCGCGGGCGGCCCTCGCCAAGGCGTATCCCATCTTACCGCTGGATCTGTTGGTGATGAACCTGATCGGATCAATCCTCTCCCTCGTCGGTCCGGCTGTAACCAGAACCTTGATCCCTTCAAGATCCTTAGGTGTCAAAGTCATCCTGATCGTCTCGACGATCACGTCTAAATCGGCCAGCCTCCCTTTCCCTTCATATCCACATGCGAGGGGACCGTATTCGGGAGCGATGATGAAGAACCCCTGTTCCTCCAGATATCCCAGGTTATCCTGAAGGATGGGGTTATCGAGCATGTTGGAGTTCATGGCGGGCGCCAATATAATGGGACACCTGACGGCCAGAGCGATCGTCGTCAGAAGGTCGTCCGCTATCCCATGGGCGAGTTTGCCTATGACGTTGGCGGTCGCCGGGGCTATGACGAAAAGCTCAGCCCAGTCGGCCAGCGATATATGTTCGGGCTGCCAACTGATAGGGGAGAACATATCGAGATAGACGGGGTTGCGCGAGAGCGTTTGAAAGGTGAGCGGCGAGATGAACTGGGTGGCATTATGGGTCATCACCACCTTCACGCTCGCTCCCAACTTGATGAGCTGACCGGCAAGGGAGGCGGCCTTAAAAGCCGCTATCCCTCCGGTGACTCCCAGAAGTATGTTCCTATCCTTGAGGGCGTCCATCAGGTATCCTCGAACTCCATTGCCTCTCTATCCATTCTCATCTCCTCCTTCTCGGTGACAAATCGCATCTGTTTGCGGAATTCCTCGGAGATCTCCTCGTCCACCTCTCTGCTGGGATAGAGAGCTCTATCCGGTTTGGCCTCCCGCGGCAGCGGTTTATACTCCAACTCTCCGGCGGCCAGCTCCTCCAAAGCGATGGAAGGATACTTCACGTGGTTTGTCTTGATCCTAGGCCTAACGCCTATGTTAAGCTGGCGTGCTCGTCTGGCCGCGATATTGGCAGCAAGATACTTGTTTCCGACGATCTCCTCCAGATCTTCGATCATCACGTTTCTCATACCTTATCACCTCCGATCTCGAAATGGATATCATACTCGTCCGATAACCGGCACTTCACCGTGTTAAACACATATCGAGTTTTCTCCAAAGCCTCATCTGCATCGGCTTCCGTATACCGTTCAGAGGGAAGCCATATAGGTAGATCTCGGCGTCCAAATAGCGGATATTCCGTGCGGGACCTCATTGCTTCCATCTCAACAGCGATGTCCGCCAATTCGCTGCAGCATTCCCAGTCAAAGCAAGTCTGCCTGAAATCCTCTGATATTTCATGACGATCGGTGATGAGCACATCCCTAATGGCCAATGCCGCCTTAAGCGTCTTTTCCACGGTATGTTGACAGTGGGCTATACATCGAGCGTAAATGCCCGCCTGCCTTAGTACTTGCGCTGCCTTTAAATCGGTATATGCCTCTATCAGTAAAGCCCGGCTGATATCACGATGGGATAACACTCTCAGGAACCTCCCAGACCCCCTGTCTTTTCATTCGGATTCCTCGTTCCTTTATGAGATGCTCCATACGAATTATACAGTTTCTGAAGAATCCATTCTGATCAAAGATAACTTTATGAGCGTTATAAATCTCCAGCATCAACGGCGCCGCATATTCCACGGAATCTTCTACATCCTCCGGGCTTACAAACATAACTTGGAAGCGCTTTCCAAATTGTCGCCCTTTGAACGTCCACCTATCCTCCAAACGGTGAATGGTATCCCAATCTCGCGGCAATCCCCTCACCACCACCAGAAGATCAACATCAGATTTCGGTTTAGCCGATCCACGAGCATAACTTCCATAAACGACAACGGCTATAAGTCGATCTCCGAACTCCTGATGGAGATTCCGCATCATACTATCAAGATTTGCTTTGATATCCTCTATGCTTAGTCCGGTCATACTGGAGCTAAAGTTCTCACCCTATATAAGCGTTTGATCTTCTCGATCCTTCCCCTGGTCAAACGGTGTTTTCCGATCGATATGATCCTCTCCACCTCCTCAGCGGCCTTCTCCAGCTCGCCCTCCCGATTGATGACGAAAAAGTCGTAGATCTCTATCTTGGATATCTCATCCTCCGCTATACGGAGCCTTCGTTCGATCTCCTCCTCCGATTCGCTCCCGCGCCTTTTGATCCTTTCCCTCAGCGATTCCGGTGAAGGAGGTAAGATGAATATGAGCAGGGCATCGGGATAGATCCTCCTTATCTGAGCTGCTCCCTGAACCTCTATCGTCAGCAGGATATCCTCTCCCCTGGAGATAGCCTCATCCACCCCTTTTCTGGGTGTGCCGTAGTAGTTCCCGTTATAGACCGCCCACTCCAGGAACTCCCCCCTCTCCATCCCCTCCTTGAACCTCTCGACGCTCATGAAGTGGTAATCCACGCCATCACGTTCTTCTCGTCTGGGCCGACGTGTTGTGGCGGAGATGGAGCGGCGCAGGGATGGATTTCTCCTCAGAAGCAGATCGACGAGACTGCTTTTGCCCGAGCCGGAAGGCCCGGATATGACGATGAGCTGTCCCTCACTCGACATTCTGGGCCATCTCTCTCAATTTATCTATCTCCGACCGCATCTTCACCGTTTCGGAGACGATCTCGGCCGATATGGCCTTGGAAGCCATGGTTGTAGCCTCTCTGAGCATCTCCTGCAACAGGAAATCCATCTGTCTGCCGACGGGATCATCCGATTCGACCAGCTCCTCAAACCGTTTTATATGGCTCTCCATTCGGACGATCTCCTCGGAGACATCCGACTTTTCAGCCAGCATGGCTGCCTCCATCATGAGCCTCGCCTCATCGTATTCACCCTTCAGAATCTCCCTCATCCTCTCTGAGAGCTTTCTCATATATCTTTCCACGTCGTTTCGGGCGATCTCCTTGATCCTCTCAATCGATCCGGCGATAAGGGAAAGCCGCTGGGACATATCCGATTTCATCCTCTCCCCCTCAGCAAGCCTCGACTCATCCAAGGCATCCAAAGCCTCGTTCAATCCCTCCTCCAACCACCGCCATGTCTTCTCCTCATCCAGATCGGGCTCGACCAACTCGAAAACCCCCGGCATCGATCCTATCAAAGAGAGCGAAACCGGCTCATCTATCCCAAGGGATTCGCGAAGGGAATCGAGATAACGCTTGTACTGTCTGGCGAGATCGATATCCACCACGACCTTTCTGGGGAAGGTGGTCCCCTCATCGGAGATCAACTCCATGTTCAGATAGATCTGCCCACGAGCGATCCTATGCTTCAGCGATTTCAGTATTTTCGGTTCGAGCGATGAGAGCTGAGAGGGAATTCGAGAGGAGATCTGGCTGTATCTGTGATTGACCGTTTTAACCTCAACGACGAGCCTGCCGAAAGGTGTCTCAATGGAGCTTCGCCCGTAGCCCGTCATACTTTTCAATTCGTTCACCCCTGTTCGGGATTACCGGACAAGATTATATCACAGGAATCGGATAGGTGCAAACCTGCAGGAGATCGCCTCGCCGAGGGCTTTTCAATGATTTGGCATAATCGAGCATAGGTAGGGGCATGCCCCTGTGCATGCCCTCGATTCTGGCAGGCACGGGGGCCTGCCACTACAGTGTCGGTGAAAAGCGTTGAAAACCCCTACGCCTCGCCCTTACAGCTTGTAATGGATGAAAAGGGTATGTTAAAATAACAATGATCCCCTTGGGGTCAATACGCCGATCGACGGAGGGTGATATGTTAGATCTGAGAGATCAGACAAAGGTCCGAAAGGGGGATGAACTTATAAAACATCTTAGGGAGTTCAAGCTCGAGCCGAAGTTCTCCGCCGGCGTGTGGTACTTCTCCCCCGCGGCAAGCAGATTCCACGCCAGATACGGAAGAGAGCTCAGCATCAAGGAGAGATTGGATATCGCCGCTGAGTTGGTGGATTACGGGCTTAAAGGGCTTGAGGCACATTACCCGACCGAGGTGAACGAGGAGAACATCGAGCTTTACAAACAACTTCAGAAGGATACGGGGTTAAGGCTGATCACGATCGTCCCCGGTCTCTTCTACGATCCGGAGTTCGAGTTCGGCTCCCTCTCATCGCCCATACCCGAGGTGAGGCGTAAGGCCATCCAACGAACCATAAGGACGCTTGAGCTGAACAAGGAGCTCGACACCGACTTCGCTATCGTATGGCCCGGCATCGACGGGTTCGAGATGGCTTTCGGCATCGATTTCTACGCTATGTGGGATAGATTCGAAGAGGGGTTAGCCGAGGCGATGGATGCCGTTCCGGGGGTGAGGATCGCCATCGAGCCCAAACCTTACGAGCCTCGCGGCAACAACATCTATCGCAATACCGCCGACGGACTCATAATGGCTCAGGACGTCGAGAAAAAGCTCTCATCGGAGGAAAACCGAAGGCTGCTTGAGGAGGGACATGCCCTTGTGACGCTCAACCCTGAGGTGGGGCATGTTCTGATGGGATTTGAGGATCTGGCGTATTCGTTCAGCAGGATATTGAGGCAGGGCAGGCTGGCCCATACGCATTGGAACAGTCAACCGCTGGGTAATTACGACCAAGACCTGAACGTCGGGGTGATCTCCCCCGAACAGGCCTTTGCCGCCCTATATGTGCTGAAGATGCACGGGTATAGGGGGTATCTCGGCATAGATATAAACCCCGAGAGAATGCCGGTCGATCGGGCGCTGATCAACAATATGGATAGGCTCAAAGCGCTTATACAGATGACAGACGAGGTGGACCACGAGCTCGTCCTAGCGTGTATCGAGCGTCCGCATAAAAACAGAGGCGTGCTCGAGGCATATCTGACCAGGCTCTGGCATCCGAACGCCAGAGACCTATCTGAGATGCCAGGATACGTCTGAGGAAGATTTTGGGGGCGAAAGATTTTTCGCCCCTCCCCCGTGAAAACTTGGGAAAGGATATCAATTTGGAGGGGTGAAGGTTGTTAAAACTTCTGAGGTTTATATATCACCTGCCCAATTTCCTTAAGCTCGCCTGGAGGCTGTTCTGGGATCCGCGGGTTCCGGTCTATCTGAAGTTCATACCCCTGATTTTCGGCGCCATCTCCGTGATCTTCTTCGCCCTATACTACATCATGCCCGTGGATTTCTGGCCCGATTTCCTGCCTCTAGGAAGACTCGATGACCCGATTGTTCCGATTCTGATCATATTCATCCCCGGGCTATATATCTTCACGAAGGCGTGTCCAAGGGAGATCGTCTTGGAACATGCCGAGAGGATAGATGAGGAACGCAGGAGCCGAAAGATATTCTTCCGGTTTTGACAGCCTATCATCACTCAATCGCCAGCTTGCCGATCGCCCTGGAGACATCTTTCCCTCGGCGGGCTGAGATAAGATAGAGATATATCCCCGGAGCGCATCTCCTGCCGTTAGGATCTCTCAGATCCCACGGTCCGAATTCGTTTCGCCCTATAACATCCTCCATCTTCCCACCGTAAACTCTATCCAGGTTCAAATTGAAGACGGATATCTCCACCACATCAGCCATGCCCTTGTTCTCGAGCTCGAAGTGGAACCTCACGTTATCCCCTCGATGGACCGGATTGGGATAGGCGTAGACCTTGGTGAGCTTCAACGGCGAGGATGATGGAGTGACAGGATCGATGCGGACGTGATAGGCGTGGATCGGGTCGTATCCGGATATACGTCTTACCACCAGATATCCGGTTCCGGTGCCGGGCGGGTTGTAAAGGATGATAAACCCCTTTTCCCCCTCCTCACTTTTCGCCAACACGTTGCCGAGCCCATCCACCAGCTTGGCATCGATCACCACCCCCTCAGGGATATCCTCCACCTTTATCTCCACCGGCTCGCCCCTTTTGAGATCGATCCTGTATACGTCGGCCGGATCGTTCCCGTCGAATATATAGGACGCGTAGCTGATCCCGTAAAGCAGCGGCCCGTAGGCGAGCTGGATCGTGTCGTTCGGCTCGAAGGTATCGCCGAAGTAGACCGTGATCGGCATCTTGATCCCCTCATGTCCGATGTTGACGATCGATATGCCGGAGGGCGTGCCGTCGTTGGCATCGCTGTTCGGCTCGGACGATGGGGTGAACTCGGTCTGGCCGTCATCCAGAGAATAGGCGGCCCCGGCGGTTATATGCTCCAGATCGAGATGCTCAGGATCGGACGGATCCTCCACCCATACCCTTTCCGACGCGTTCGTATCGCTTCGAGGGGCGGTCTCATCTATATGCCAGATCAGAATTCCGGATTCTGGAAGATATGTGTCATACATCCCCCCCGAGTTTCTCTCGCGGTTCTCTATGAGGAAGAACTCCCTACCGTTTTTGCCGGGGATATCTATCTTGTAGAGGACCTTATCCGGATCGCCCGTCTCGAAGGCGGGTATGACGAGCGCCTCCGTATTTTGCGTGATCTCCACCGGCTTGATCCATCCGTGCCGGCCGTTTTCCGGCCTGGCGTCGAAATCCCATTTGAGATATCCACAGATGTGGGCGGGCGCAAGTCCGTTCCTATTCGCCCCCTGATAAGGCCCGAACATCCCCATCAAGCTCCATTGCTGGTCATGTGGCCCCGCCACACTGCCGCTGTAAAGGTCGGGCGCACCGAAATCATGGAAGAACTCATGGAAGAAGATTCCCAGATGAGGCTTCGGGTAGCTCGGCTCCTCGGCTACGACGGCGACGTTGTTTATCCGAACGCCGTCATATCTGAGGTTGACCGATGGGATCAACATCGACCAGATATCCTCAAACCGGCCTGAGGAAGCCTCATCGTCCCCGGCGTGTATCAACATCAGGTGATCGACATATCCGTCCCCGTCCCTATCGTATTTCGAGAAATCGATGTCCCGATCGGCGGCGTCGCAGGCGTTCCGTATCAGCTCATGATATCGATCGAGCATCATTCGCCCCTCGCCATAATAGCTCATCCTCTTTGGCATCCTATACCACTTCTCACCCCAAGGGAGACTGCCGCCCATAGGTCCCGGGGAGATGGTCATCTTGCCGTAAGAGACCTCCTTATAATAAGTATAAAGCGAGACCTGATCCCTGCCGAAGAAGAAGCCGTCCACCTCCTCCTTCGATCTGACGGCGGGTTTATCGGGAAAATCCACCCGTATCACAAGCACATATTCGATCCCATCCTTCATCGGAATGGCGTAGCGGCCGGGTCTGAGATCGTGGCCGGCAAACGGCAGTTGAGAGGAGAGGGTCATATCACCTTCTCTCTTCCATCGTCTCACGAGATCAGGATGGGGCGGAGCGGCGTAAAGGAAGGGGATCATCATCAGGATCAGAGGGAGGATGAGGATCGGGATCACTTTACGAGACATACTCTCCTCCCTATCTCGACGCTCCCGTGTTGATTTACAGCGATGAGATGGATCAGATAGATCCCCGATGCTGCCTTCTCGCCGAACCGATTTTTCCCGTCCCATATGACCACATCGTTAGGGCCCCACAACCCGCCCTTCGTGCCGCTGACGAATTCCCTCTCCCCGATGAGATGGCCTGTTAGATCGTAGATCTTGACGAATACGTCGGCGTCAGAGCTCAGCTGATACGCCATGCGAAGGCGGCCGCCGTTGTAGGGATTCGGATAGACCGTAGCTGAACCCCATACCGCGGGCGATCGTCTCACCTCAACCTCGCCCGAGGCGAAGTTATTCCCGAAATCGGTCTCAAGCGATCCGAGGTTGAGGTTCAGGAACGCCCTTATCCTATATCTCCCCCACTCGGACGGCCTGTATGAGAGGTTCAACCTCCTCCTTTCGCCCGGGCCCAACGAGATACTCCTCTCGGCGATCTCCGCCCTCTGGCCGTCCGGGGTGAGGGCATAAACATGCAGTTTCAGGTCGTCGGCCTCGTTTTGAGATAGATTGACCACATCCACCGAAATAGGCAATTCGGTTTCAATCTCGTCCAATTTCCGTGGCAGGGCGAAGCTATCGATCGCCACATCCGTCCGATCGGCTGGAATCGGATCGGCTAACAGGGCGAGGGCGGAGAGGACGAGCTTCAGGCCGATCCTCCCCAGACCGAGGTTTATATTATCGATAACGTCCTTGGACGAGTGGATATATTGAGGCCATTCGGGCGATTCCATATCCGACTCCTCGCTTATCATGGCGGCGCTGTATCCGTATTTCCAGAACGGAGAATGGTCGCTCCAAACGAACTTCGGATCGACGACGGGCTTCAGAAGACCGCCGATTCGGAAGGCCTCCTTGGCGGTGACGAAGACGTTTCCGATCCAGGAGGACCTCTCGTTCGTCACGACGTGCACATCGAGCGCGCCATCTTCGTCATGGCCCAACATATCGACGTTCAGCACGGCGGCTATCGGTTCGTCTCTATCCGCCGCGTGTTTGGAGTAATCGCGGCTCCCGAACAGCCCGAGCTCCTCGCCGGAGAAGGCGATGAATTTTATGGTGTAATCGAAGTCGTATCGGCTCAGTATCCGGGCTACCTCCAAAACCATGGCCACGCCCGATCCGTTGTCCGTGGCTCCGGGAGCCGGTATCTCGTTCCAGTGCTCCTTCCAATCCTCCTCATGTGAGGCTATCGAATCATAATGGGCCGTCAGCAATATCTCCTTGTCTCGATCAGGCCCTTTCCCCGGTAGGGTTGCGACGACATTATGTAGGGTATACTCGCCCAGAAGTTCGCCGCTGAGCGATTCGACTCTATGTTTAAAGGGTATCATTTCAGCCTCGAGCCCATAGCTTCGGAACCTTTCAAGTATATATCTAGCAGCGTTATCACATGCTCCATCCGGCTTGGGCTGCCCCTCAGCCTGGTGATAATCGTCAACCCTGAGGCAAAACCTGCTCCTGTAGCCGTCGTTATAGGCGAGATCCCGAATGGTGTTGAACCACGCGTTCACATCCACCTGAGAGAGCATCCTCTCTATAGCGGTTAAATCGTCGGATGGTATCGGTTGAGCTTCAAGGGAGGAGACGAATAAAAGGACGAAGATCAGGAGCAGGATCGAAGAAGATGACCTTCTCATCGAATTCTCCCGGGAAAGAGATTTCGTCTCAAATATAACTTATGAGGTTGGGGTTTGTCAACTGAAGCTGGCGGGGGCGCTATGGGGCGGGCGAAGCCCGCCCTTTCATCTTCAGGCCACTCTGATGGTGAAGTTTTTGCGGGTGACGTTGCCCTTTTTGTCGGTGATGACCGCCGTGGCGGTATATTCGCCTGGAGGAGCGTCATAGGGCACGTCCTCAACAAGGGTATAGATACCGTCGCCGGCGACCTCATCGCCGTGCGTTCCATCGTCATAGGCCGTCAGGACCCATCCTCTCGGGTCATAGACCTTGACCGATTCGATGCCGTCCGGCGAGGTGATCCGGCAGGTGACCTTCACCTTTTTGCCGGGCTGGAGCGGATAGGGCTCGATCTTGAAATCGGAAAATTCAACCGCCATAACGATAACCTCCTTGAAAATTTCATTGACTGATTCATCAGTCATTATACAATATCCTCCCATCGATGTCAAGCCCCACCTGATAGCTGGGTGCATAAGAAATTTATCGGTAACAGGGAGATGGATCACAATTAGGGTGACAATTTTCGCCGTTATAGGGGGCGCAAGGCCTTGCGCCCTCAAGATGAACCATCCCGGTTTGTAGGGGCTAGGCATTCAAAGAATGCTTAGCCCCTAAAAGTGATCGTTTTATGGAAACAGCGTATACATGTTCTTGGTGAGGATAACGCCGATCAGACTCCACATGCTGCCCATGAAGAACTGGCCTAGGATCAATCCCAGGAAGAAGGGCATCGCCTTCCTATAGGTTCCGAGACCGCCGAATCCTATGAGCAATCTCTTGGCGAGCCAGCTCAGGAAGATCGAGAACCACATCCAGCTTATGGCCCATCCTCCCCCAACGGCATATCCGACGGGGTAGAAAGGCCACCAGATAAATCTCCTACGCATGATCATTAGGAAGACAGTGAAGCCGAACCCGAAACCCATCTGTCTCAGGACAGGTGCATCGTATCTTATCGGATAGGTCAGCCAGCTTTGAAGCCTACGGAACTCTCCTACGCCCCATATGACGTAACGGTATCTGTAATAGAGGACGAGATGGAAGAAGATGGCGGCGAATGTCCCTATTACGCCGGCTATCACCATGGATACGGCCAGCTTCCCCTCCCTCATCTTCAGCATCGAGGCCAGCTTGAAACCCTCAAGCTGATGCGGCATCGGATGGCATCTATATCCGTACGCGATCCAGTCGAGCAAACTCGAAACGGCGAGGTTCTGAGGCCCGAACCTCCTAGTTCCGGCTATGACGACCATGATCCTATCGGGGTGCATATTATGGAGCTCATGCGTGGGAGGACCGAGTTCGGCCCGCATCCTGGTGATCGTGATGGAGAACAGGAAGAAGATGGCCAGGTAAAGGGTCGCATACCAGTAATCCATCCCCGCCTGTCCCAGGAAAACCACTAAGAAGGTGAAGCTGAAAAGCGCTCCGAAGACCGCCACCTTATACATCGAATCCCCGCTTCCGGTGAGAACCGATTTGACAACCCTCCACACGTGCTTTCTGAGCGACCAGACGGTAATGAACCCTAATCCCAACCATGCGCCTCCCCTTTGTTCGCCCAGGAGCCATCCCGCGCTGGATCTCATCCCCAAAGCGGCCGTGAAGACGAGCTGAAACTTCCAGAAGAGATAGAAAAACCAGAGCGATAACGACAGATCCAGCGGTATCAGGTATCCCAGGCCGACGGCGAAGGGGTATACGTTGACCGGAAGCCACCCTATGGCGTTCCACGGTTTTTCGGTGAAGTATCTGCCCACCTCGTACTTCAACTTCGGTGATGGCACTGCCGGGTAGAGGTAATGTATGCCGGCGATCAGCTCCAGGAAGAAGGCGATCCCGAAACCGACCCACATCAGCCTGTTTGAAAACAGCTCCCTGCTGTTGGCCATCATCTCATGTGGCAGCCGTATTATCGGGTAACTCAGCTTCTCATATTCCGTCCACTGCTTTCGGATGATGATGTTTATACATAGCATCAAAAATAAGGCGACGATGATAAAGGCCGACCAGGCGAGGGAGGGTATGAGCCATGCCTTTACGATCTTATCCTCGAAAAACGTTCCTCCACCCTCGTAATATCCTCTCAGCACAGTTTTATCGCTCACGGTGAGCCATGAAGGGAGATATCTGTGGAAGAGTTCCGCCCATTCGTTTTCAGGCGTGGCGTACCAGAAGGGATTGCCCATCATGGGGATGAGCTGTCGTATCATATCATGTCCGGCCATTCCGGTCGCTATGGAGATCATGACGTATATCGTGACCAGCTCAGCCGAACTGAGCGATAGGTTCCTGAAGAACCTTGCGGCTAGGAGATTGAGAAGGATGAGGATGAAAAGGGTGGAGAGGGTTGTGGGAAAGATTGAAAAATCGGTCAGTTCCCAGATAACTCTGTTTTCGGAGGCGACGATCCAAAAACAATTAAGTCCTATGAGGAGAACTCCCAGGATTATCGCTCTCGCCGTGAAGCCGGAATTTCTGCCCTCCAGTTTGCTCATTTCCATCTCCAACAAGAACAATTAATGACATCGCTCATATTATCGCTGAGTGTAGCAGAGATTTTTAAAGCTACCGTCCGCCGCTTATAGGTCATTTATTGTCATTTGTCGTCATTGATAGTCATTTGTAGTCATTAATGACGGCGAAGCCAAATGACATAATGACTACAAATGACAGCTGATCTATGGACGGCGGACAATTAGCCATAGATAGTACGGGCGAAAAATCTTTCGTCCCTACTCAAGGGAAATAAGAGCGAATGACATTCACATCTATGTTATCATATCCGACGGCGTAAGACGTAGACCTTCGGTTTCATCTTTCCGTCTCTAACCCCCTTTCATCGGGGTAATTTAGAACCTACAACGAGCAGCCTTGCGATCCTTTCGGCGGCGTCCGACAGTAGTTTCGGGCCCTGGGCCATCGCTTCGTCCAGCGTTATAGGTCGCGGGATGATGCTCATCAGCCCATCTATCCCATGCTCATACACGACCGATGCGTCATCGGAGATGCCGCCGGCGACGGCGAGGACCGGTATGCCGAATTTTTTGGCGACCTTAGCAACACCTATCGGCGTTTTGCCGTAGACGGTTTGACTATCTATGCCCCCTTCACCTGTTATGACCAGATCCGCGCCCTTAACCTTCTCCTCAAGGCCGGTGGCCTCGATAACGATATCCACTCCGAGTTGCAATTTCGCATTGAGAAAGGCCATCAGACCCGCTCCTAATCCGCCTGCGGCCCCCGCCCCGGGCACGTCCTTGATATCCCTGCCCAGATCCCGTTTGACCGCCTCCGCGAAACGTTCCAGGGCTTTATCCAGGATCTCCACCATTTCGGGCGTGGCGCCTTTTTGGGGGCTGTAAACTCTCGCTGCCCCCCTCGGTCCTGTAAGCGGATTGTCCACATCACATGCGACCACGATCTCGGATTCGGCTATTCGAGGATCGAGGGTGGAGATATCGATCCTGTCCAGTTTCAATAATCCTCCCCCGCCAAACGGTATATCGTTGCCATCTTTATCCAGGAGTTTTACGCCTAAGGCTTGAGCCATCCCCCCTCCGCCGTCGTTAGTGGCGCTTCCGCCTATTCCGATTATGAACCTGCGACATCCCATATCCAGGGCGGCCTTTATGAGCTCACCCGTGCCGTATGTGGTGGTCACCATCGGATTTCTTTTATCGGGGGGGACCAGAGGTAATCCTGAAGCGGATGCCATCTCTATCACAGCGGTCCTGCCATCGCCAAGGATTCCGAACTGCGCCTCGACTTTATCGCCCAGAGGTCCTGTGACGACCTTTTTAACTATGCGGCCGCCGGTAGCATCGACCAACGATTGAACGGTACCTTCACCGCCATCAGCCATGGGCACCTTTACGATCTCCGCTTTCGGGAAAACCCTCTTCAATCCCTCCTCTATAGCGTTCGCCGCCTCGAGAGCTGTGAGACTCCCCTTAAAGGAATCGGGAGCGATGACGATCCTCACCGACGTACCTCCGAGTCTCGTCCGAAGTTATTTTCAAATTATACATCAGCCCAGTCATATAGGTCAAGAACGGCGCGACTCGACCTTGGGAATTTTCGTCATCCAAATAATAGTCGTCATGGTCTCGACCATATCGGGCCATACGATGATGGCGATTCTAATGGGCACATTGGCGCATCCCTACTGGTTCGCCTCGCCCGAAAACGAATGGAAAAGCCTCTTTTGGAGGTATATCCCCTACTGGTTCACCGTCTCAGACACGAAAATCTTGAGGGGATATTTCTACGGCGAATCCACCTTCCATACCCTCGATCATCTCAGGGCTTGGGCGGTCTCCATCCTGACATGGTTTTCGTTCATCTTCTTTCTCTATCTCTCCTACCTTTGTATCGTCTCGATCCTCAGGAAACAATGGGCGGAAAACGAGAAGCTGAGCTATCCCGTCGTTCAGCTTCCCCTCGCTATGGCCACCAAGAGGAGGTTTTTCAGGTCAAACCTGCTTTGGACTGAAGGTTCACAGGCGCGGCATCCCTTTCTTCTTCGGGCTGATACTGGGAGACTACATCCCCCGAAGCATCCTCAGCATATTGAGTTTGATCCTCAATCTGAACATGCCTTCCGCAGGGGCGGGACATACGCTTTAATCCGATCGTTACAAATAAGGCGTTGGGAAAGGCGGAGGGGAGAGCCGCTGTAACCTCGTCCTTGATTTCCCGTCTATCTTCGTGTATGCTAAAGATGCTCGAAGCTTAAGGTGGTGATGGCGATGATCGGGCTAATTATGCTGATCGTAGCCCTATTGCCGACAGGATCAGGTGTGATCATAACCGAGGTTATGGCCAACGCCATAAATGAGGACACAGGTGAGTTCATCGAGATACTCAACATCGGCAGCTCATCCGTTAACCTGACGGGATGGGGTTTCACCGATGGCGATGCCAAAGATGAGATCATCCCCTTTAACGGCAAAACACCTATCCTTAAACCCGGTCAGTTCGGGGTGATCCTCGATAGCGAATACGCGGGGGAGTATGAGATCCCACCTGAAGCGCTGCTTTTAACGACCAAAAACACCACCCTCGGCGATGGCCTTTCCACGAAAGACCCGATAACCCTGTTCGACGAGAAGGGCGAGACCGTTGATACCTTCTCACATCCCTTTAACCCCGGCAACGGAATATCGGTCGAAAGGGTATCATTGGAGATAGGCGACGTGGAGGACAACTGGAAGCCGTGTCCGGACCCCTCCGGCTCCACGCCCGGACGTCCCAACGCCATATGGAAGGTCAAGCCTCCCGCTGAAAAGCCGAAAGAGATCGCTTTATCCCGGGATGTGATCATAAACGAGCTGATGTATGCGCCGGAGACGAAGGCCGGTCATCCGGAGTGGATCGAGCTCTACAACCGTTCGACCGAGCCGGTGGAGATTTCGGGATACCAGATCGTAGACTCGTCCGGGAAGGCCTGTAGGATACCGGATGGGACCTTCGTAAGGCCGCTCAGCTATCTTGTGCTCACAAGAAAGCTTGCCTCCTTCAAAGGGTGGTTTCCTCATGCCGAGGCGGTGGAGGTCAAGCTGCCATCCCTGAACAACTCCGGTGATACCGTTTCGTTTCTCGGTCCTGGAGGAGGGTTGATTGAGAGAGTGAGTTACAAGGGCGGAGGTGAGAGGGACAGATCGTTAGAGAGAATCGATCCTAAAGGACGGGCAAATGATCCGAACAACTGGCATGTATCGCTCGATAAAAGGGGAGCCACGCCTGGGGAGAGAAACAGCGTGACGGGTCTGCCGAAGGAGGGGAAAATCACCCTCTCAGTTAAGCCGAGGATGTTCAATCCCGAACGGATGAAGCTTAAGATCTCCTATGAGGTGCCGATGGATTCGAGGATAAGGCTCTACATCTTCAACTCCGCCGGAAGATTAGTGGTCACGCTGATCAAATCCGAAAGTGGCGGCGGCCGAGGGCAAATTGAGTGGGATGGAAGGGGAAGATCGGGGAGGAGGATGCCCACGGGTCTGTATCTCTGCCAGCTCATAGCCGAATTTGGGGAGAATAAAGCCGCCGCTACGGCGGTCATCCCCGTGATCATATCCAAAAAGTAGGAGGTGTGTCTTGGGAAAGCTGGACGGGAAGGTCGCCATAGTGACCGGCGGCGGACGGGGAATAGGAAGGGCGATCGCACTTGCATTCGCGCACGAGGGCGCCGATATCGTCCCTGTGGCCAGAACCCTCTCGGAGATAGAGAACGTCGCTAAAGAAGCACGCTCGATGGGCGTGAGGGCGCTCCCGATACAGGTCGATGTGACCGGCGAGGATCAGGTTGAGGCGATGGTGGAGAAGGTCATCGATGAGTTCGGCAAGGTGGACATCCTAGTCAACAACGCCGGAACGGCGATACACAACAGGGTGGTGGATATCAAAACCGAGGACTGGAAGAGGATGATGGATCTGAACCTGACGGGCATGTTCTTCTGCACGAGGGCCGTGATGAGATGGATGGAGAGGCAGAAAGGCGGTCATATCATCAACATATCCTCCATGGCGGGCAAACACGGATCGAAACGATACGCAGCATACTCCACCACCAAGTTCGGCATGATGGGGTTCACGGAATGCGTTGCCAGGGAAGGATTGGAGAACAACATCTTCGTGAGCGTCATCTGTCCGGGCCCTGTCGCCACAAGGCTGAGGGCGTCCAATCATCCGAATGACGATCCGGAGAAGCTGATGCTGCCGGAGGACATAGCCGATGTGGCCCTCTTCCTGGTGACAAGGCCCGACAGGGTCTACATCCCCGAGGTTCAGGTCATAGCCGCTAAGTTTTAGTCCCTGCCCTGGAAGGCTTCAGCGCTTCGAGGTCTCAGCTTGAGCGGCGGAGGCGCCGAGGAAAAGAGGATCACCACCACATCGGGATGCATTTCCGACAGCTCAGCTCATTTGAAAGGTTTCCAGGAAGTTGGTGTAGGTGCGGCCCTGAACGAACCTCTCTTCCTCCATGACCCTCCTGTGGAACGGTATAGTCGTCTTGATCCCCTCGATCGAGATCTCATCGAGCGCCCTTTTCATGCGTGCTATCGCCTCGTTTCTGTCCCGGCCGTGAGCGATCAACTTTGCGATGAGGGAGTCGTAATAGGAGGGTATCTCGTATCCCACATAGATATGTGTATCAAGCCTGATCCCCGGCCCTCCGGGAGAGTGGAATCCCGTTATCCTTCCGGGGAAGGGGGTGAAATCCGCGTACGGGTCCTCGGCGTTTATCCTGCACTCGATCGCGTGGCCTCTGAGCTCCACCTCCTCCTGTCCTATTGAAAGTCTCTTGCCCATCGCCACCCTTATCTGCTCCTTGACGATATCCAAGCCTGTTATCATCTCGGTGACGGGATGTTCCACCTGAATTCGTGTGTTCATCTCTATGAAGTACAGGTTCCCCTCCTCATCCATCAGGAACTCGAGCGTTCCGGCGTTCACATATCCTATCTTCTTAACCGCCTTGGCGACGGCTTTGAACATCTCCTTTCTCCTCTGGCGATCCAGAGCGACTGAGGGTGCCTCTTCGATGAGCTTCTGGTGTTTGCGTTGGACGGAGCACTCACGTTCGCCTAAGACCACCACGTTGCCGAATTCATCTGCGATGATCTGGAACTCGATATGTCTGGCGTTTTCGATCCATTTCTCGATATAGAGCCTCGAATTCCCGAAGGAGGCGTTGGCCTCCGATTGAGCGGTTTTAAATGCGTTGACCAGGCTGATGTCGTTGTGGGCCACCCTGATCCCCTTGCCGCCGCCGCCTGAGACGGCCTTTAATGCCACGGGATATCCGATCTCGCGGGCGATCTTCACCGCCTCCTCTTCGTTCCTGACGGTGCTTCTCCGCCGGAACCTTCCCCTTTGACTGCCGGGCACCGGCTTCAGGCCGGCCTTTGCCATCTCCTCCCTAGCCCTGACCTTATCGCCCATCAACGCTATGACTCGGGAGGGCGGTCCGATAAATTTGATCCTACACTCCTCGCATACCTCAGCGAAGGAGGGGTTTTCGGAAAGGAAGCCGTAGCCGGGATGTATGGCATCGGCATCGGTTATCTCCGCTGCGGCGATGATGTTGGGGATGTTCAGATAGCTCTCGGAGGCCGGTGGAGGGCCGATACAGACCGACTCATCGGCATATCTGACGTGCAGCGAGTCCCTGTCGGCGGTGGAATAAACCGCCACGGTCTTAATCCCCAGCTCCCTGCACGCCCTGATGATCCTGACCGCTATCTCGCCTCGATTGGCTATCAAAACCTTATCCATATCATCTTCTCTTGACTTTAAAGAGTCTCTGTCCGTATTCAACTCTCTGCCCGTTTTCAGCTAATATCTCGACTATCTGGCAGTCGAAATCCGATTTTATTTCGTTCATCACCTTCATCGCCTCGATGATGCAGAGCGTATCGCCCTCGTAATCCTCCGATTTACCTCTCACCTCATCGCCCACCTCGACGAAGGGATCGGCCCCGGGCGCTGGAGCCCTGTAGAAGGTTCCGGGCATCGGCGCTGTGATGAATTCATATCCCTCCTCCGCCGGAGCCTCCTCGGCAGTTATGGAGGGATGCCTCTCGACGGCTGGAGCCTCCTTTTTTGCCTGAAGGAGTGCGCCCTGGAGAAGGGCAGAGATATCCGGAGTTCGTTTGACGCTTACCTTAATGCCCTCTCCCTCATAGCTCAGCTCGCTGAGATCGTAATCCCTCATCATTCGGGAGAGGGCTTCGACGATTTGTCGCAGCTTGTCGAGGTCTACATCGTTGCCCTTTCTGGCCATAGTTTCCCTCACCTGCCGACACGCTCGACGTATTCGCCGGTGCGCGTATCGATCTTCAGGACCTCCCCCTCTTCGATGAAGAGGGGAACCCTGATGACCAGCCCTGTTTCAAGCTTAGCGGTCTTGGAGCCTCCGCTGACGGTATCGCCCCTTATACCCGGCTCGGTCTCCACCACCTGGAGCTCGACGAAGGTGGGCGGACGAACGAGAACGGGTCTATCGCCGTCGAACAGTATCCTGGTATTGGAACCCTCTTTGACGAATCTCATCACATCGCTCACCTGTGCCTTGGTCAGTTCATACTGTTCGAAGGAGTCGGTGTCCATGAAGTAGTATCTGCTACCGTCCGAATACAGATACTGTGCCTCTTTCTCCTCGAGTCTGACCTCCTCGATCCTCTCGCCCGATCTGAAGGAGCGTTCGAAGACTGAGCCGTCCGAAACCCTTTTGAGCTTCGTCCTGACAAAGGCTCCTCCCCTTCCTATCTTTACGTGTTGGAACTCCACGATGGTGTAGAGCTCTCCATCATCGAGCCTGATCACCATGCCATTTCTGAAATCAGCCGTCGTAGCCATCGGACTCACCTCCTGGTTGAAGTTGAAAATGTCCGCCGACCGCCGTTGTGATCTACGCCGGGATATATCCATCCCGTTACATAAACATTAAATGTGCATTTCCGGCTCCGGTCCCCGCCGCGCTTATGTTTAATATAGTATATCCGATACCGCTTGGCCGGTCAACAATCAGTGTATGATCCTAGGGGTTTTCAACGCTTTTCGCTGGCGCTGTAATTGTAGCGAGTAGCGAGTGGCGAGCAGCGAATAGGGGAGAATCACCACTCGCTACTCGCCATTCGCCCTTCCTCCTTGTGCCTGCCGGATTCGGAGGCACGCACAGGGGAACGCCCTTACCACGCCTAATCATGCCAAATCATTGAAAAGCCCTGACCAGGTATGTGGAATCCTTGAATCAAAGGTGGGTTTGTGCTATACTATTAACGTTTTGCTTGAAAGCCTAAACGGCTGATTTAAAATCCTAAGGGAAATAAGGAGGCTGGCGGGTCATCGCTGAGATGGCCCGTTGGAGGTTCTTTCGATAATGAGTGAGGAGATTAAACAACCGGACGAGGAACAACAGGAGGAAATAACAAAGGAGGAGGAACGGGAAGAGGATATCCCCTCAATGGAAGCTCTCTCCGAAGAAGAGCTCATAGAGGTTTACAGCGAAACCTTCAAGGATTTCGAGGAAGGGGAGATCGTCAAGGGAACCGTCATTAAGGTTTCCAACGATGAGGTGCTGGTAGATATAGGATACAAATCTGAAGGCTATATCCCCGCCAGTGAGTTCGAACGGCTGCCCAGTGGAGAACCGAATGTCAAGGTCGGAGACGAGATCGATGTCTACCTGCTGCGTAGGGAAGATCCCGATGGGATGATCGTGCTCTCCAAACAGATCGCTGATCAAAGGCTGGCATGGGAGAAGGTGGAAAGGTCATACCGCGACGGTGAAAATCTGGAGGGACGCGTCATCAGAAGAGTTAAAGGCGGCCTGAGAGTTGAGATAGGTCCGCTTAAGGCCTTCCTCCCAGCTTCGCAGGTGGACGTCAAGCCGGTTCAGAACCTTGAGGAGATGGTGGGACAGACCATAGAGGCTAGGGTTATAAACCTTAACAGGCGCAGCCGAAACATCGTTCTCTCGAGAAGGGTGATCCTCGAAGAGGAGCTTGAGAGGAAGAAGAGAGAACTATTGGAATCGCTCCAGCCCGGTCAGCTCGTCAAGGGAAAGGTTAAGAATATAACCCAGTTCGGCGCCTTCATAGATCTCGGCGGTGTGGATGGCCTGCTACATCGAACCGACATGTCCTGGGGCAGGATCAACGATCCTTCTGAGGTGGTATCGGTCGGGGACGAGATCGAGGTGGTCGTCCTGAAGGTGGACAAGGAGAAGGAACGTATATCGCTGGGGCTGAAACAGAAAACACCTGATCCGTGGGAGACCGTGGAGGAGAAGTATCCGATAGGCTCCGTCGTGACCGGGAAGGTGATCAGCACGGTGGATTACGGCGCGTTCGTGGAACTTGAGGAAGGGGTTGAGGGGCTCGTGCACGTCACCGAGATGACATGGTCTCATAGGCCGACTCATCCCTCGAAGCTGGTTAAAGTTGGCGATGAGATACAGGTGAAGGTGTTAGATATAGATAAGGAGAAGAAGAGAATCTCCCTCGGCATCCGTCAGCTCTACCCCAATCCATGGGAGGAATTCGCTAAAAAACATCCCATCGGGACGAAAGTTCGAGGCAAGGTTCGTAACCTTACCGACTTCGGAGCGTTTGTCGAGCTTGAAGGCGGGATAGACGGGTTGATACATGCCTCCGATATGACGTGGGCCAGGAAGATGGTTAACCCGCGCGAGATCCTCAAGGAAGGGGATGAGGTTGAGGTCGTCGTGTTGAACGTTGACGTTGAGAGCCAACGGATATCGCTCAGCCTCAAACATGTCAGGCCCAATCCCTGGCTGACGGTTCCGGAGAGGTATAAGGTCGGCTCCATCGTCGAGGGTGAGATCGTTAACCTCACCGACTTTGGCGCCTTCGTCAAGCTGGAGGAGGGCGTCGAGGGACTTATACACGTATCCGAACTGGACAACAAGCGGGTTGAAAAGCCCGAGGATGTGGTCTCGGTCGGCGATAGGGTTAAGGTCAAGGTCATAAGCCTCGATCCGATAGACCGCCGGATCGGGCTCAGCCTCAGGGCATATAAGGCCGAGCAGGAACGTAAGGAGACGGAGAAGGTGGTCGAGAAGTACTCCCCTAGGAGCGCTTCAGCCGGAACCACCCTCGGCGAGTTGATCCAGAGAACCATAATGGAACAACAAAAGCTTAAATCCGAAAAAGGGGAGTGAATCCTTGAGGGGTTCCTTCCCATTTCTCCTCCCTTAAAACTCTCTGTATCTAAGGAGATGTAAGTTGAAAGGTAAAACGTTTCTCTTCACCTCGGAGTCCGTGACGGAAGGGCATCCGGATAAGATCGCCGACCAGATCTCCGATGCCATCCTGGATGCCATTCTCGCCAAGGACCCGCTGGGACGGGTGGCCTGCGAGACGCTTGTGACCACGGGATTGGTCTTCATCGCGGGCGAGATCACAACCGAAACCTATATAGATATGTCTAAGGTAGCGCGCGAGGTGATCAAAGACATCGGATATGTGGACGCCTCATACGGCTTCGACTACAATACCTGTGCCGTCGTGACGGCGATCGACGAGCAATCGCCCGATATAGCGATGGGAGTCGATAGGCTCGGCGCAGGAGACCAAGGGATGATGTTCGGTTACGCCTGCAGGGAAACATCACAACTGATGCCGATGCCGATCACACTGGCACATGGGCTAACTAGAAGGTTGGCCGAGGTGAGAAAGAAGGGGATACTGCCGTTTTTGAGGCCAGATGGGAAATCACAGGTTACCGTCCTGTATGAGGATGGCGTTCCCAAAAGCGTCGAGACGGTGGTGATCTCCGCACAGCATGATCCGGATGTCTCACGCGAGGATCTGGAGGAGGGGATAATCGAAGAGGTGATCAAAAAGGTCGTTCCCGAAGAGATGATCGGCCCGCATATCAAATACCATATCAATCCGACGGGACGTTTCGTCATCGGCGGACCTCAGGGGGATACCGGGCTGACGGGAAGGAAGATCATCGTGGACACCTACGGCGGAATGGCTTGTCATGGCGGTGGATGTTTTTCCGGCAAGGATCCGACTAAGGTCGATAGAAGCGCCTCATATGCGGCGAGACACGCCGCCAAAAACATAGTGGCGGCAGGATTGGCGGACAGGTGCGAGATACAGCTCTCCTACGCCATCGGGATCGCTGAACCCATCTCCATCATGGTCAATACCTTCGGCACAGGTAGGATACCTGACGAGAAGATAGCGATGCTGTTGGAGAAACACTTCGACTTTACCCCCTATGGCATGATAGAGAGGTTCAACCTGCGCAGGCCCATATATCGTAGGACAGCCGTCTACGGGCATTTCGGCAGAGAGGAAGAGGGGTTCACCTGGGAGAAAACCGATTACGTCGATCTGTTGAGATCTGAGGTGGAATGAGGAGGTGATATGAGATACGACGTCAAGGACATCAAGCTTGCCTCTGAGGGATTGCTCCGTATAGAATGGTCTGAGCGGTTTATGCCCGTCTTGAGGCTCATAAGGGAGAGATTCGAGAGGGAGAAGCCCCTTAAAGGGGTGAAGATCGGGGCGTGTCTTCACGTCACAACCGAAACGGCGAACCTGATGAGGACGCTTAAGGCCGGCGGAGCGGAGATTGCCCTTTGTGCGTCAAATCCGCTTAGCACGCAAGATGACGTCGCAGCCGCACTGGTGGAGAATTACGGGGTTTCAGTCTTCGCCATCAAGGGCGAGGACAGAGATACGTATTATAAACATATAAACAGCGTCCTCGATACGGAACCCATGATCACGATGGATGATGGTGCCGATCTGGTCTCCACGCTCCACTCGGGAAGGCGATCTCTTCTTGAAAACGTCATAGGTGGCACGGAGGAGACGACGACCGGGGTGATAAGGCTCCGAAGCATGGCAAAGCAAGGAGTGCTGGAATACCCGATCATCGCCGTCAACGACGCCAACACGAAACATCTCTTCGACAATCGATACGGAACCGGACAGAGCACCATCGACGGCATCATCCGCGCCACAAACGTATTGCTTGCGGGGACAAACTTCGTCGTCTGCGGATACGGATGGTGCGCGCGAGGAGTGGCGATGCGCGCCAAGGGTATGGGAGCCAACGTGATCGTAACCGAGGTCAACCCGCTTAGGGCTCTGGAAGCCGTTATGGACGGCTTCAGGGTCATGCCGATAGCTGAGGCCGCTGAGATCGGAGACATATTCGTCACCCTCACCGGCGATATCAACGTCCTTAGGGAGGAACACTTCCGTAGGATGAAGGACGGCGCCATCCTCTGTAACTCAGGCCATTTCAACGTGGAGATAGATATCGAAGCGCTTGAGAGGATAAGCGTCAAAAAGCGTAGGATAAGAGAGTATGTGGATGAATACACGCTTGAGGATGGAAAACGGTTGCATCTGCTCGGCGAAGGCAGGCTGATAAATCTGGCGGCAGCGGAGGGCCATCCGGCCAGCGTCATGGATATGAGCTTTGCCAACCAGGCGCTTTCGGTCGAATATATAGCGGCGAACGCCGGTAAGCTCGAAAATAAGGTCTACCCGGTTCCGGAGGAGCTCGATATGATGGTGGCCTCCCTTAAGCTGGAGGCGCTTGGGGTGAAGATAGATAAACTGACAGATGAACAGAGAAAATATCTGGAAAGCTGGGAGATGGGGACCTGAAGATGATAATCATCGGAGAACTTATAAACACCTCTCGCAAAAGGATCGCCAGGGCCGTTGAGGAGAGGGATGCTGGATATATCAGCAAAGTGGCCCGAAGGCAGGCTTCAGCCGGCGCACATTACATAGATGTTAACTGTGGGACAAGGCTCGAGAGGGAGATCGATGATCTGCCATGGCTGGTTGAGATCGTTCAGGATGCCGTCGATCTCCCGGTGTGCATAGATTCCCCCAGACCAGAGGCCATAGAGGCTGCCCTTAAGGTAAATCGTAAGGGCGTGCCCATCATAAACTCCGTCACGGCCGAAAGGGATAGGGCCGAAGCGATACTGCCGCTGGTCAAAGAGCACGGCTGCAAGATAGTGGCTTTGACGATGGACGAGTCGGGGGTGCCTCGAGACGCCCACTCCAGAGTTTCCATCGCCGAGAAGCTGGCCGGACTGATAGAGGATTGCGAGATACCGATGGCGGATGTCTTCTTCGATCCTATAGTTCAACCTGTCAGCTCCGATAGCATACAGGGGATCGCCTTCTTGGATGCAGTTGGCAGTATAAGGGAGAGGCTTCCTCAATCCCACATCATCTGTGGGTTGAGCAACATCTCATATGGCCTGCCCAACAGGAGGCTGATAAACAGGACTTTCCTCGTCATGGCGATGCTCAAGGGACTGGATTCAGCGATACCCGATCCCACCGATCGACATCTTATGGCCGCCGCCTGTGCTGTCGAGGCCCTTTTAGGGCGAGATGAATTCTGTATGGAATACATCAAGGCCTTCCGCGAGGGAAGGTTGGAGGTTTAGTCCTTCAAAAGGGGATGTCCCCGTGCGAAAGAGCGAAAAATGGGAAACCATCATCATAGTTCTATCTATCCTTTTCCTCTGGCCGGTCATTAAGTGGTATAACTCCAACCAAAACACCCCCTTTTACTATCATATCTTCCTGGTAGTGGTTCTGGGGGTTTTGGGATTTATAACTTATAGGAGGATAAAAAGGCTGAGGGCTGCTTTGAAGGATCTGAAGGCTAGGAGGGAAAGGAGACCGTTTCCACCGTTTTTTTGATACCATATAAAAACAGCAAGGAGTGAAAAGTTGAAGGTGGAATTGCTGAGCAGGCTTAACTCCGGAGAGGTTTTGGTGTGTGATGGCGCCATGGGCACGATGCTTCAATCCTTCGGCTATACCACCGGCGATCCCCCTGAGAAGTGGGGAGTGGAGCATGAGGAATCGCTGAGAAGGGTTCACAGCGAATATATCGAAGCCGGTGCAGATATAATACTGACGAATACCTTTGGCGGAAGCAGACCGAAGCTTGAGAAATACGGCCTGGGTTCTGAAGTGGAGCAGCTTAACAGGGATCTGGCCCAGATAGCGGTCGATGAGGCCTCCAAAGCGGAGAGAAAGGTCTATGTTGCCGGTGACGTCGGCCCCACGGGCGAATTCATGGAGCCCATAGGGATGCTAACGGAATCCGATATGATCGAGATCTTCTCGCAGCAGATTAGAGCTTTAGCTCAGGGCGGTGTAGATCTGATATTCATAGAGACGATGATGGATCCGAACGAAGCAGCCGCCGCCGTCAAAGCGGCTAAGAAAGTCTGCGATCTACCCGTCTTCGCCTCGATGAGCTA